>JALWGO010000141.1 GCA_027038805.1 Thermoprotei archaeon | reverse complement strand
TGTTCCATGAGTCCGACGAACCGGTTATAGTTTTTCGGTAAACGTATTCTTGGATCTATGAATATTACGATATCATTAACTGTATGAACATAGAGTCTCAGTAAACCTTTCTTATTTAATGGAGATTCCAAAAGGCTTAAAAGTGTGATGTGAATAAGGTCAGGTCTACCTCTCTTATAGTATTCTGGTAGTCTATCCTTCATCGCGGGATAATGTATTGAAACATCAAGAAGCATTTCATGGGGAGATTTTCCTCGTTTTCGCGCACTTTTGACTATTATTGGATGTTTTTGTAGTAGTGGTGGTACTACTTCTAACGCCGCCTCAGCTATTATTATTGTGAGTGGCTTGTATTCTATCAGCTTTATTCACCTACAATTGTTAGGTTAAGATAAAGTTTTTCTTTCTTTCTAGTAAATGTTTGAGAGAAGAACTATGCCCAGTAGCAAGAATAAGCGTATAGTAAGGGATCTAGCCATACAACGTATCCGATGGTTGTATAAGTTATCTATAAATGCAATTAAAAGAAATGATAAAGAACTGGCACGTAGATACGTGGACCTTATTCTCTCTATATCGCGTAAAGCTAATGTACGGCTGCCTAGGTTAGTTAAGCGTAGTATTTGTAGGAATTGTAAAATACCTCTAATACCAGGTGTTACGGCACGTGTTAGATTAAAATCCGATGGTAAGTCATCGTGGGTTATAATAAAATGCCTGGAGTGCGGATGGATCTACCGATATCCCTATAAGCCTCGCAAAGAGTGCCAGTTAGAAGGGGGGAAGAGTGAGCATATATAGAAGACTACGTGGTTTAGCCCAGCAGTTTCCTACAGATATACAAGTGGGGAAAAACGGTCTCTCTGAACGTGTATTAGCAGAGATTAAGAGAAGACTTAAAAAGAAAGGTATTGTCAAAGTTAGATTATTAAATAGCTCTCTAGAGGTAGAAGGAAAGAATAGGCGTGAGCTGGCAGCCGAGATATCCAAATATGTTAATGGTGTACTAATAGATGTTAGAGGAAAGACACTAATTATTGTGAGGAAAGACATTAGTCCAGCTAGGCTCTTAAGAGAGTTAGAGAGTAAAGTTCTTAAAGTTTAATATACTTCTCCCTCAAAGGTAGCTCTAGCAATATGGTGAGAAGAATATGGTAACAGTAACGGAGGTACCTGCTGACAAGTTCATAGAAAAACTAGCATTATATTTAAAGGAGAAAATAGTAGAATTACGTCCGCCGACGTGGGCTTATATGGTTAAAACGGGGGCGAATAGAGAAAAGCCTCCTGAAGATCCTAACTGGTGGTATTATAGAGCAGCTAGCATATTAAGAAAACTATACATAAGAGGTAAGCCCGTTGGAATAGAGAGATTAAGAACAGTTTATGGTGGAAGAAAGAACAGGGGGGTTAAACCAGAACACTTCAGAAAAAGCTCTGGTAGTGTTATTAGAGAAATATTGCAGCAATTAGAAAGAGCTGGTCTTGTTAGAAAGATACCAGGAAAGGGACGTATTCTATCATCAGCTGGGTATAGTTTAATGGATCATATAGCATTTGAGGTATTTAACGAACTTATTAAGGAAAATCATGAGCTAAAGAAATATGCTTTAACCCCTCGTAGGCGAAAGTAAATAACCCTACTAAGCAATACTAGTAAGTTGGGATTAAACAATGAGCGAAATATATGATAGAGAACTTGAAGAGATAAAGAAGCGAAAAATGTTAGAGCTGCAGCAGCGGTTGTTAGAAGAGCAAAGGCGAAAGGAAGAAGAGGCTTTAAGAGAGGCTAAGAAGCAAGAATTTCTAAGAAGGATATTGACCCCCGAAGCTCGCGATAGATTAAATAACATTAAAATAGTAAGGCCAGAAATAGCAAGTTTCGTAGAGGACCAGTTAATAGCTCTTGCACAAGCTGGTCGGTTACCAATACCAGTTAGCGAAGATATAATTAAAAAGATATTGGAGCAAATATATTCTCAAACTCATCGTGAAATACGTGTTAGAATAAAGGGTAGAATTGTATCTGAATAATAGGGGGATAGAAGAATGGCTCATCATAAACCATATGCTAAGAAACTTCGCTTGGGTAAGGCTCTTAAACAAAATTCACCAGTACCTATATGGGTTATTGCTCGAACCAGGGGTAAATTTAGAACTCATCCAAAGAGAAGGCATTGGAGAAGAAATACTATAAAGGTTTAGGTGGGTATTCTTGAGTGAAAAAAAGGGAGAGAAAAAGATTAGTGACCAAAAGAATGACATGATTTATACATTATCATTAGGTAGATTATACTGGGGTAGAAGATCTAATAGATCTAATAGAGCTGTAAAATATATAAGAAAGTTTGCCATGCGTCATTTCCATGTTGATGATGTACTAATAGATCCTCTTGTAAACCAATATATATGGAGTAGAAGCCGTGAAAAACCTCCGAGAAGAATTACAATCAGAGTGATACGAATAAGAGAAAATGTCGCAAAAGTTACATTGGCAAGCGCGATAGGGTAGTAATTAGCGCATTATAGGTGTTAGTAATTGCCTATAACAAAGCTAAGCCTTTATGGTAATATAAATATAGGTGTATATATTTTCGCTAATGACAGTATAGCTTTTGTCCCTAAGAATACTGATCAAAAAATAATTGATATAGTAGCCAGAACCCTAAATGTTGATGTTTATTCAGTCTCTATAGCGGATCTATCAATAATAGGTGTTATGATGGCTGGAAACAGTAACGGGATATTATTGCCAAGAATTATCAAAGATAACGAGCTATCCGATATAAGGAAAGTCTTAAAGAAGTATGGAATAAATGCAGTTGTATTGGACTCAAAGTACACTGCACTTGGAAACTTAATTTTATCAAATAGTAGGGGTGCAGTAATATATCCGGAGTTTGAAAAAGATGTAGTGAAAATAATTAAGGATGTACTAAATGTGGAGCGAATAGAACAACGATATATAGCTGGTATACCTGTTGTAGGCTCTATAGGTGTGGTTACAGATAATGGGGGTATAATACATCCTGGTGCAAGTGACACCGAACTACAAACTCTTGAAGAAGTTTTTAAAGTTCCCCTTACTACGGGAACTGTGAACTTTGGAGTAGTGTTCGTTAAATCGGGTCTAGTCGCAAATAATCACGGTGTACTAGTAGGTGAAAATACTACAGGTCCCGAACTCATGCGTATTCAAGAAGCCTTTGAGGTGGAATAAGATATGTCGTCTAAGGTTAAAATATTCAGAATAGAAGGATCAATGCTCATAAGTCACGACAGGTTACCAACATGGCAAAAATTCTCCATTGAAGTTAGAGCGCTAAAACCTGAGGATGCCGTAGAAAAAGTATTATCAGAACTAGGAAGCAAACATAAATTAAAAAGAAAGCATATAAGGATCAATAAAATAGAGGAGATATCCTTAGACGAGGTAAAGACTAGACAAATCTTAACTCTTTCACGATTAACTCGGTGGATCAAATGAGCGAAAACAGCAAAATACAGCAAGAAATGAACATTCTTTTACAAGAATATACAGTATTACAAAGATATACAGAAGAACTATCAGCTTATCTAAACAATGTAAATGTAGCATTATCAGAAGCTTCTCTAGCTCGCAGAAGCATAGAAGAACTCGCAGCCAGTAAGGAATCAAAAGTTCTAGTAAGTCTTGATAGGAATGCAAATGCCTTTATTAGAGCAGAAGTAAAAGAAAAGAACAAAATAGTCGTCAACATAGGTGGGGATTATTATCTTTACACAA
>JALWGO010000140.1 GCA_027038805.1 Thermoprotei archaeon | reverse complement strand
GCGCATATGATAGCTTAATTGCACCACTATATATGTACAAGGCTAGATTCATTAATAGAATTCTAGGAGTACACTTAGCGGGGGTACGATTACCGTCAAGACTATTCGTTAAACATGTATGGAAGTTTTACCGAAAGGAAGCAGACGAATATGTTAGAAAAGGTGGTACTTTTGAAGAATTTGCGAGAATAATAGCAAAAGACAAATACAATGTCGACGATATAAATGAAGCTGGTAAAATTCTCCTAAGAAAACTCATTGAAACACTCCCACCATATGATGAAGAAAAATTTGGTCGTTTGCCCCAAATACTAATTGAATATGCTTCAAAGAAGAATCCATGGGCATTAAACTTAGGCTGAGCTAATTGGATAGGATAAGACTCAGATACGCCTCAATAGTGAATTATATCTCTCTCCTATACCGTGTCCTCATAGCACTAGGTTTCCTGGTAATAGTATCTAGAAAGCTCTCTATTGCCGAATTCGGGTTATGGGGGATAATATTATCACTGGTAATGATTGTATCATCAGCTGTCCGCTTATGGGGTTTTTGGGTACAAAGATACTATAGTAGGGGGCTGAGAGAATCAGCTAATATAGGCTTAATCCTATGTGCTTTGTATGCTATACCTGCTACAATAATATTCATAGCGCTAGGATACTTTGAAAAACTAATACTTGGATGGGGTTTCGAGTACATATTATACAGTATTCCATTACTTGTATTAACTATCTTTAATTCATATAACAGCATGGTAGCGGGTATTTCTAAACCAGAACTAATAGGCTATGGTAGCTTTATATATGAGAGCTTGAGGATAATATCAGCCTATATATTTATAATATACTTGAATCTAGGATTGCTTGGAGCTATCCTTGCATTTGAAATATCGTTAGCAGTAAACGTAGTATATTCTTATGTGGTTTTATACCTCGGCAATGTTTATAGTCTTAAAAGGATATTATTCTCAGTTAAAATGATAGCTGAATGGTTTAAAGCCTTCTACGTACCATTACTGAACATGATATTAACATTTCTGAGATCGGGTGTACGGGCATATGCTTCATGGATAACAACTAGTGAAATACCCGTAGCTTATCTTAACATAGGTTTCTCGTCGCATACGCCGTTGATGAGAATGTCTGATGTAATTGCACCTATACTATATGCTAGGGTTTTGAGAAAGCCGAGTGGATCTGATGTCGAAGAAATGCTTAGAATATATATTGTTATGTCTGGTTTCCTTGTAGCAACATTCCTCTCATTATCGAGAGTTATAGCGTTAATATATAACCCGATATACGTTGACGCCCACGTAATCATACCGTTGATATCTATTTATGCATTAGTCTATGGTTTAACTAATATATATGGCACAATTATACGTGGAGTAGAACAAGTCGATAAAGAAGGTATTACCTCTCATAGAAGACTATTATCATCATATCTTTTCAAAACACTGTTAATTCAAGTATTAGCAATCTTATCAGCTTATATTTTATCACTTATACTAGTTAGAGTTTTCGTATGGGATAATTACTTGCTTGAAGCAATAATGATAGCCTTATCCCTCCTAATACCATTGATTATTATACTACCATATTTCTACATTGTAGCCGTGAAAATGGTTCCTCATAGAATACCAGTATACGAGGTTTTTTCGACAACTATATCAGCTCTCATAGTATCATTATATTATAACTTATTTGGAGCATCATCGATAACTACGCATAGTTTCTGGGCAGCTATTATGTTATTAGTGCCCCATCTAGTTATAGCTATAATATTATACATAGCCGTAATGTTCGCGTTATCGTCTTGGTTTAGAAGCCTAGTTAGAGCGGGCTTAAAGACTATAGGATTAACCAAGTAAATTCATCACGTCAGCCCTAGGAGTTCTTCTGCAAGCTTTTCCGCGCCATCCTGGTATACTGGTGGCTTCTTCTTCCTCGCTTCCTCTATTGCCTCCAATAATATCTCTGGTTTTATATCATCAACGACTACTGCGTTAAGCTTTCCCGCGAGTATTCTAGCATCCTCCCAGCCAGCTGTCAAAGTCCACTCGGGGTTCGGGACTATTACTACTGGTTTACGATACGTTAACACCGCGTCTATAACCGTCTTACCCAAATGACTCACCACTACGCTAGCACCAGCAAGCCACTTACCAAAATCGGGGTCAAACTGGAAAACCTTCCACTCTGGATGCCTCTCCTTAAAAGGCCTTGGATCAATCCTACCCGTCTGCAACACGATATTATCCAGTTCAAGCTTATCTACAGTCTCAAAGAGGAGGCGGTGACCATAAGTTCCCCCAGTAACCAGAATATACCCTTTATCAACTGGCTCATATTCCGGGTACTCGTAGAAGGGACCGTAAACCCTCCCCTTTGGATGAATCCTTAACTGCTCCTCCCATTGAAGAACAGTTACATGGCTAAAAGGTCTAAGCCACTTGGCACTAAGACTAGGTCGAGTGAAGCGAACAGAGCTCTCAAGATTATAGACCCTCATACCCTTAAAGCGGGCAACAATAGCTGGAGGCACGCTATGATTACTTCCACTACTAATAAAGACATCAAACCCCCCGGGTACACGGCGGAGAGACTCAATAAACGCGCCGGGCATGCGGAGTAGGAGCTTACCCATAGAATCTCTTGGGCCACGGGGCTTAGATATCTCAATAATACCATCACTATACTTCTCAACCTTACTCCTAGTCCACTTATCGCCACGGGGAATAATGAATACGAGTTCATCAACCTTACCATGGAGTCTCTGAGCAATAGAAACACCGTACCCTGTATGACCACCACCACTAGCAGTTACCAGAATCCTCACAACCAAGCACCCCGAATCCCTATACTTATTTTCTAGACTATGGGCTACTAGAATAATAAATAAGCTTAACCACGGATACCTGGCAATAGCTGACAATATTATCTTATAGTATTACCACTATATACGTGCATAATAAGGCTAAACACACATCTAACCATGTGGACACATTGCCAATAGACACCATAATAGACCAGCAGCTAGACAGAGAAGAAATAGAATACGCATTAAAGAAAGCCCGTGGAATAATAATAGGCTACGCCATGGAGTACCGGGCACTAAAAATCCTGGAAAAACAAGGATTCAAAAACCTAAAACTAGTAACAGCACCAACCCACGACATAGAAGCCGCGAGAAACGGGGAAAAATACTACATAGAAGTAAAAGCCTCACGCTACAATCCAACAAAACACTATACCTCATGGAAAATAGCAATGATAACACTCCTCAACGGAGAACACTACACCCTAATAATAAGACCAGACAACAAACCCGTGCTTAAACCAACAAAAGAAATACTAAGCCCACCAAAGAAAACATTATACAGCCTACTCAAAGCAATAAAAAACAAAGACCTAGAACAACTAAGAAAACTCGCAACCCGGCCAGAAACAAAGAAAACACTAAAACAATACAGTCGCACCATAAAATGGTTCACACAAAAACTAAGAAAACAATCAAACACAAAAACAAACCAATAAAACAAACACGATAATACCAATAAAACACCGCTAGAAAAACCATCAGAAAACAGTAATACCACAAAACACCCCACATATAAGACAAACGCTAATCAAGACCCCCACTTCTAATATACACACAACAACACTATACTATACTTTGGCGGGGCCAAACCCAACCCACCCATATCTCTGGGTTTGGGTTGGGATTATCTGCTCCTAGATAACTCCCTAGGAGCAGTAAAGCTCCTAGGCCCTAAGGCCATGAGCCTAAA
>JALWGO010000139.1 GCA_027038805.1 Thermoprotei archaeon | reverse complement strand
GTCTGTGTTGAGGCTAGAGTCTCTAGGTCTTTTTGCTTTCCAGTGCTTCATGTCTTTTATTGATGCTTTATGTATCTTATCTTTGGGTAGGTTTAGGGTTTCCGCTACTTTTACTGCGAACTCGTACCTATTCATTCGCTCGCCTGCTACGTGTAGGATCCCCATGGGCTTCATGTCTATTATCTCTATGATGGCTTCTGCGAGAAGAGTGTTAAGTGTTGGTGATACGTATTGGTCTGTAAGAGCGTATACTTCTTCTCCTCTAAGTAGTTTCTCGATTACATATTCCGCGAAGCTCTTTTTGCTTCCACCTATACCGTATATGGCGCTTGGCCTAACTATAGTGTAGAGTAAGTCGCTTGAACGTACCAGTTCTTCTCCTATGAGCTTTGTTAGTCCATAATAGTTTATGGGGTTGGGTAGATCTCTCTCCGTATATAATCCCTTTTCCCCATCGAATACATAGTCTGTTGAAACATATACTATATAGGATTTCACTACTTTTGCAGCTCTCACAATGCTCCGCGTTGCTTCAACATTTATTCTCCACGCCTTCTCTTTATCCACTTCACATTCATCTACATTTGTCAACGCGGCAGTATGTATGATTATCTCAGGCTTATTCTTCATTATGAGGTCTTCTAGTTCTATGGTCTTTGAAAAGTCTAAGCGTATTGCGAGAATATTAGGTGAGCGTGGTGTTATAGGGTTCCTATTATATATGGCTATTACTTTATCTTTTCGTTTCTCCAGGTTCTCTAGGATCTTACGGCCTAGTAAGCCGCTTGCGCCAGTTAACATTATCGTCATATCTATCTCCTCCACGGAGTTTCTACTGAGAAGTATTTATCTGATAGCAAAGGTTTCCACCACCACTCATTACTTATATACCATTCAATAGTTTTCCTAATTCCCTTCTCCCATTGTGTTTTCGGTTTCCAGCCGAGGGCTAGTATTTTATCTCCTCTCATAGCGTATCTCCTATCATGTCCTGGTCTATCTTCTACGTGTTTGATTAAGCTTAGGGGCTTGTTCATAGCCTCTAGTATTGTTTTAACGACTTCTAGGTTTGTTTTCTCATTGAATCCCGGTATATTATAGGCTTCTCCCTTCTTTCCCTTAAATATAACTATTTCAACGGCTCGTGCGAAATCCTCCACGTATAACCAGTCTCTCACTTGGTCTCCTCTACCGTATATCGGTATACTGTAACCATAGAGTGCACGTATAATTGTCTTAGGTATTAGTTTTTCTGGAAACTGGTAGGGACCATAATTATTTGAAGGCCTCAATATTATTACTGGTAAACCATATGTCCTATGATAAGATTGTGCTAGTAGATCTCCTGAAGCCTTACTTGCAGAGTAGGGGCTACTAGGTTTGAAGGGTGATTCTTCTGTTGCTGGTGGTTTTCCCTCCATGTCTCCGTAGACTTCATCTGTCGAGATATGTATTATTAGGGGGATGTCTTGCTTTCTAGCAGTCTCTAATACTACGAATACTCCAAATACATTGGTTTTGAGAAAAGGTGCTGGTTCATTAATACTTCTATCAACATGTGTTTCTGCAGCGAAATTGACTATAACGTCTGGTTTAAAGTCCTTTACTGTCTCCTGGAATTGTTCTTCATCGCATATATCGCCCTTAACGAAGCGCACACGTTTGCCGTCTAGAACATCTTCTATATTCTCTATCCTACCAGCATACGTTAGCTTATCATATACCAGTATTTCTATATCACTATGTTTTCTTGATATATATTTTACAAAATTAGATCCCATAAAGCCAGCTCCACCAGTTATAAGAAAACGCACGACTCCATCTCCCTATGATTATATTTCTACGACTGCGTTTTCGCCTATTATTAGCCGATACCCTCTCGGCTTCTTTTCCTTCCTTTGTACAGTTGTATTAGACCCTATTAAGGAATCCACTATTCTCTGTTCAAGGTTTTCAAGTACAACATTATCCATTAAGACACTGTTCTCTAACTCAACATTAGATATCCGGCAATTATCACCTATACTAGTATATGGTCCAATGTATACTCCCGGGCCTATTACGTTGTTCTCACCTATATAGGCTGGACCCCTTATAACTGAGTCTATTATCCTAGTATTTCTACCTATGTATACTCTTCCTTCAATTCTAGTCCTATCATCCACATCTCCTTCTATTGTCTTCTCCTTATACTTGTAGTCTAAAAGTAGTCTATTCGCTTCCAATATGTCTTCGGGAGTGCCAGTATCCTTCCACCATCCCCGTACGATAGCATATTCTACCCTTAATCCTTGATCCAATAGTTTTTGAATTGCATCAGTTATTTCCAGTTCACCGCGCCAGCTAGGCTTTAACTCCTCTATTACCTTAAATATGTATGGTGGCCTAAAGAAATAGATTCCAACTAAAGCATAGTTGCTTGGAGGATGCTTTGGTTTCTCGACTAGTCTTCGCAGCCTCCCTTTTCCATCGAACTCGGCAACCCCGAATCTCTGAGGATCAGGTACTCTAGTCAATAATACCATGGCGGCAGCGTCGGATTCCTCCAAGAACTTTTTAACATAGTTACCTACGCCTTCAACTAGGACGTTGTCTCCAAGATATACTATAAAGGGCTCGTCTTCTACGTAGTCTTTCGTAATATATACGGCATGGGCAAGGCCGTAGGGGTATCCTTGGTAAATATATGTTAGCTGCATGCCCAACTTACTACCATCACCGTAATACTCTATTACTCTCTCGGGTGCAAGTTCACCTAGAATTATTGCTACATTCCTTATACCACTATCACGTAAGTCCTCTAATGCCCACTGGCTAACAGGTTTACCAGCAATTCTAATCAATTGTTTTGGACCAGTGTGTGTTAATGGTCTTAGCCTTGTACCAAAACCTCCATGTAAGAGTACGCCCTTCAAAGAAGCACCCTTTAGAGCAACTGTTACTGTAACGTAGACTTGGAAACTGTCCTATATAATAGTTATACGGTATTCACGGCCTGGCTATCAGATATTATACCGTTATTTTCTCCTTTGAGCTACATTTAAATACTGTTACTTTTTTAACAATTTAGTAGAGGTGTTCTATGAAAGTGCTATCTAAGAGTAATCTAACCAAACCACTAATACTATTAGTGTTATTAGCTCCCGCTGCTTCTGCTGCTACCTTGATAGCCTACTGGGTTTATATCAATAACTGGCAAGGCCAGGAATGGTGGTTTGCGCCATTAGAAGTTAATGCTACATATAATGCTACATCGCTAACCGTTGGTCAAGTGTTAAATGTAACTGTTACTGCAAGGTATCCATTACCCTGGGAGTATCTAAACATAACACCTTCAAACTATACTATTAGTGGTCCCTACTATGATCCAACAAATGGTTACTGGTATTATAATGGAACATTTTATCCTAATAGTACTGCTCAAGCTAATGGCTGGTGGTATAAGTTCAAGGTACCCAAAAACATGACTTTCAAGGTCATTGTAGCCGTATACTATGTTCAAAGCGGTGCCAATATGTTGTACTGGTATGGCGCTATAAATAATTCCATAGAATTCAATGAGACAAAAACCCTTGGAAGCTTTGCTGTAAGACTAGATATGGCTGGAAACTATGTTGTAAAAGTCTTCGTATGGACTGATTATCCAAGTAAGGCTACAACGTTTTGGGCGCCACTTGTAGTAACTCCTCCAAAGCAGCTCATAGTTGTAACAGGGTGATGGAGTGATGAAGAAGGTCGTCTTCATATTATTATTAATAATACCACTTGTAGTAGCTCCCCTATCATCGGCGCTTCAAGTAAAGGTCGAAATAGAACAGTTAGGCTATATCAAGATGTACGTCTACAATATAACGCCGGAAAGTATAGTTGGAGTAGAGATAAGATATAATGGGAGCATAATATGGCTTGACCAGCAAATAGCTAATGCTAGTGGAGTAGCTGAGACAACCTTCTATGTCCCACCCTATGTGCCGCAGGGCGAGATGCTTAATGTTACAATAGCGGTTGTGAGACCTGGTGACGCCTATGCCGACTACATAAACTTCTATCTAGTAGCAGTAGGACCAAAATACTATACTATAACCCTACTATCAACAACTACTCAAACCCAGACAGTAACTAACACAGTCACCGAGACTACAACAGAGACAACTACATCTACAGAGACTACAACACAGACCGAAACAGTTACTGAAACTCAAACAGTAACAACTACGGCTGTGGTTACTGAAACTCAGACTCTAACCAAGACCTATACGACTACACGGGTATCAACGATAACTACTACAACAGAGGTTCCAGTAACAACAACAATGGTTGTAACTAGTCCTACAACAACAACTCTAACGGTTACGAATACCACTACTGTGACGACAAAGATACCGGTTACTCAAACACTAACGCTTACAACAACCTATACAACTACGGCTGAGAAGACCATTACATCAACTATTCAAGTACCAGTAACAAAGACTGAGACTCGGACTCTAACTCTAACATCTACAGCAACAATACCAACAACTATAACGAGTACGACAACACTCGCTAAGACAACTACTGTATCAACAACTTATACCACTGTATCACCAACAACACTAACAGAGACCACTACGATAACCCAGCAAGTAACACCTGGATGGGCGTGGGGAGCAGTAGTGGTGGCAGTAATAGGGCTCGCATTAGCTGGCTTCTTCGCATTTAGAACCAAGTCTTAGTCTTAGGGTGAGAGAACATGCATGTCCATAAAATCATAATAATATTACTTGCATTAATAATACTATTAAATATATTCGCGCCAGTAACCGCTATAGCAACAGTCTCTAATAGGAAACCAATAATCCAAGAACAAGAAAAACACCCCCTACAACCAATAATAAAGCAGCCATTATTACATCAAGGCGTTATAGCGGTAAGAAGAGCAGGAAACAGAATACAAGGAGTAATAGTGCAATCACCTAATACAGTTAAACAAGAGAATTTGAAGCTTATACAACAAATAGATCCAAACCTATTCAATACAGAGTTCGTTAAGAAGACATATGGTGATAAGCTAAGAGTCTTCGTAAAATACAAGGACAATAAGTCGCTAGATACTCTTAAGCAGGTAGTAGAAAAACTAGGTGGTAGAATAGCATATAAATACCCTATAATAAATACAGTACTAGTAATAATACCAATGGATAAGAGAGAAGCATTCATACAAGAAGCCTCAGACCTAATAAAGAAGGCTATGGTAGAGGCAGTAACTCTGGACTACCCGCAAAAACCAGCACTAGATACAAGCACGCAATTAATAGGAGCACAAACAGCATGGAACCTAGGATACAATGGAAGCGGAGTAATAGTAGGAGTCCTCGACACAGGTATAGATACATCTCATCCAGACTTCTACTTCCCCAATGGTACAAGTAAGATTCTAGCCAACGTGAGTTTCGTAGACTACAACTTTGACGGAGTACCAGACATGGATGTACTAGATAATGTCGGCCACGGAACACACGTAGCCAGCACCATAGCGGGGACAGGTAGAGCAGAAGTATATGCACATAGTGGTGAATATGCATGGCACTCTGTAACAAGGTGGATGCCCTTCGGTAATGCTTTCGGTAACCCTAATGGCTGGGAGAATATCCTAGTATACTGGTTCAACGTTACTGGCCATGATAACGTTACACTAAGCTTCTGGGACTCACTACACATCAACCCATTATGGTACTATGCCTACGGCTATGACGATGAAGCCCTAGTGCTATACAGCTATGATGGTAGTAATTGGACTGTGTTAGATACATTCAATATAACAACAAGGGATACCACAAACTCTTCATGGATGCACCATGAATACACAATCAATACTACTGGGCATACACAACTCTACATAATGTTCGCATATGTCGCGTACATAGCGATAGAGCAGACGGGATGGTGGATAGACGATATCAGTATACCAGAACTAAACTTTACCGACAACCTAGAGTCAGGACGGCCAACATATATACCGGGTGTAGGAGGACACGTCTATGACGATAATGGATGGTTTGTAGTCCGTGGAAGATTCACTGGTGTTGCTCCCGGAGCAAAACTATTGATAGGCAGGGTATGTGATACGAGTAGTTGTTGGACAAGCTGGATAATGAATGGAATGATATGGGCGGCCATCTATGGTGCTGATGGAGTACCATTATCTGGTGATGAAGCAAATGTAATAAGCATGAGTCTTGGAGGACCAGCTAGTTACTACGATCCCGAGGCACAGCTAATAGATGCATTAACGAAATACTTTGGGGTAACTTTCGTTGTAGCAGCGGGTAATAATGGTGATAATGGCCCATATACAGTTGAATCACCAGGTATAGCATTCTCGGCAATAACTGTGGCAGCTGCTCAAAAACCAGTTGATAATCTACCAATAGACATAGTATACTTTAGCAGTAGGGGTCCAACAATAACAAACCTAACGATAAAACCCGATGTAGCGGCACCAGGTGTAGCGATAATAGCAGCATTATCCAAGTACTGGGGCTATAGCCCATACTGGGACCTAGACCCATACTATACGATAATGAGTGGCACCTCTATGGCTACACCCCATGTTAGCGGTGCAGTAGCGGTAATCAAAAGCGCTCATCCAGACTGGAATACCTGGATGATAAAGTCTGCACTAATGAGCACTGCTACATGGCTAGACTATAGAAGATATAGTAGCTGGTATCCACCAACACCAGCAACAGTATATGAGCAGGGAGGAGGATTCATAAACGTTACAGCTGCAATAAAAGCCCAAGCATTGCCGATTAACGCTAGCCTAAGCTTCCAGGTAGTAAAGATAGGTAGTAGTAAGACGTTAAGCTTCCTAGTAAAAATACTGAATTCGAACATAAAGAGTCTATCTATAATAAACGATACAGTAAGATACATAGAATACGCTAAGTACGGCTCAGACTACTATGTAGCAAACATTACACCATATACGGGCTGGTTATCATACAATATAACACAAGTAAATTCAACATTGTATAATGTATCGGTAACACTAAGCGTACCCAGCAACGCTACTGGGGGATTATACGATGGCATAATATGGCTTAACGCCAGTGGCTATGTATTCCATGTAGTACTAGGCTTTATAGCATCACCGATAAAGCTCATAGGACGAGCCATAGACTTTGTGAACGGTACAGCCCTACCAAATGTAACAGTACTAGTAGTAAACACCTCATATGATATCTACTCATGGGATATAACAAATAGCTCCGGGTACTTTGAGGTAACAGTGCCAGCTGACGAGCCAGTATTCCTCTATGCATATGATCAAAACAATAACTACTACATATACTATGGTAGATTCATGCTATTCCTACCACCATTCGCTGAACTAGACCCATACATGCTGTACATGACTCCCAGATGGGGCTATGCTGATAGACATGTACTAGTAGTAGCAGACGACTTCTACGGATACTATTATCCACCAGACCTCTCAATATTCCTAAGCTTCAACAATAGCTACGGCTTCATAATGAGGGAATGGTATGAGTCATTGCAAGGCATACCAGTAGATCCAATACTATGGAGTAATGATTTCCCCTTCGTAATATGGTCCAGCTGTACCTCATGGTACGCAGTAGTACCGCCAGACGACTACATACTACAAGTGTTTACCCAAAACTATACTGGTAAACTATTAATTGAGGGCGAGGATATAGGATGGTTCCACAAAGCAGTACTAAATGACACGTTCCTAGAAGACGTATTACACGCAGTATGGCTAGCAGATAGTAGTGGAGTCTACAATATAACACCAGTAGCGATAGGTCACTTGCTAACAGCAAATCTATCGGGCAATATATCAATAGGACACGTGCCATGGCCTGACGCAATAGCACCATACAACGGCTCACAGGCAGCATTCAACTATAGTGGTACATCGATGTCAGCAATAATATACTACTATAACAAGGACAACATATCAGCTGAGGGCAAACTAGTATATGCAGCCTTCCCACTAGTCAATGTAACTACAACAGAGAGGCAACAAATAATAAAGAACTCACTACTATGGCTACTACTATTAGCAGAGATGAGGATAAATGCTACACAGACAACGCCAGCCGGAGACTACAAGTTAAACGGCACAATTACAAGCGGCGTCCTCGGACTATACACCGTAGCATATAAGCTCTCAACAGCTAAACCTATAGTTAAAATAGCAGAGCCCATGATCATAACGCCTGGTACAACACTGCCATTCAACTTTGAGGCAAAGAAGCCCTGGTGGGTTGCAAACCCAGTTACAGCAGAAATAGAAGTATACTATAACGGCTGGCTACTATTCAGCTTCCCAGTACAAACATAGTTTTCTACCCCATATCAACACAATATTATTTTTTCCATAAATATACTTTCTTATAACTTGGAAAACAATCATGCCAGTATTTATCGCCCTCCACATAGGTGATGAAAGACTTCAGAGAATAGGAGAGTTATTCAAGGAGTATGGTTATAGGGTTGTGGACCTAGAGAACCAGCATTTAACAATACTATTCATAGGCGACTATAAGGGCGTATTCTTGAAAAAGATAGTTGTTTTACTAGAAAACATTTCGCTATTACTTCCAAGCGTCTTAAGGCCTACAAATCTATCCCTCCTTCCAGCGGAAAAGAATACTAATGTGGTTGTATTAGTAAAGGAAGACTCGAGACTTAGTGAGGCTAGACGTATAGTTATGGAGTATTTAGAGAAAAATAACATTGCAATTAGAGACAGATACTCCTTTACCCCTCATATAACAATTGCTAGAAGACGAAAACCGCTATCCCGCTCAATGTTAAATAAAGTTGTAGTTATGTTGAGGAGAGCCCAAAAAATATTGCCCAGATTTATTGTTGTGAGAAACGCCTATCTCTATGAGACTAGTAGAGAGGGTTATAGAAGAATACTTGAATTGAAGGCGAAGTGGGTCTAGTGGTAAATCTTATAGGCTTAATATACTATATTTTATTTTTGAAGCCTTTAAAAGGAGAGGATTGATGACTTGAAGCTAACGCCGAGTCTAGAAGACTATTTAAAAGCCATATACATATTAAGCGTGTCGAAAAGAGAAGTAAGACCCAGTGATATAGCAGAGTTAATGGATGTAAGACTCCCTAGTGTAAGTGAAGCTATTAAGAGACTTGCAAAAATGGGGCTTATTCAAAAGGAAAGATACGGCAATATTATTCTAACACAACAAGGATACGAGCTAGCCTTAAACTTATTGAGAAGACATCAGATAATTGCTAGGTTTCTCCAAGAATTCTTAGGCTTGCCCCCTGAAGACGCTCATAGAGAGGCATGCATAATAGAGCATAGCATAAGTGAGGAAACCCTAGCGAGACTAAATATGATCGTTGAAGCTCTCATAAGGTATTGTAGAAACTGCATGGACATCCTATTAAATAATGGGGGTAATAAGCAAGTCAACTATGATTCAAACAATGGGAAAAATTATAAGAAGAAACCATGATACTACTGCATTAGCGGTGCGTTTTCAAGTTGAGTAAAACATTGATTTACATCGTAGCTGTAGTGTTATTATTTGTGTTATTACACTACAGTGTTCTAACTAGCACTCCTCTAACGCAATTAAATATAACAATACCAGTAAGCGGACATAACAAGAATATCATAGTTAAAACAAGCAATACATCTAGTCGTCCAGTAAATACCAATATAACGAATACTAACATTCCATACCGAGTAACCTTCGAGAAAAGTAGAAATAATAGTTTAAGAAGAGTAGACTGGCTACAAAGCATTCTAGCTGCAATACTTGGAGTTCTAGCCGCTATATCATTATTCATAAAGTTCCTCTTAGATTTAACTATTATAAGAATACCTCAACCGCAGGTAAACGAGGTAAATGTTAATGAAGGTATGGTATATGTAAATCCTCTTAACATGATTATCGTAGTCGTGTTGTCTTTAGCTGTAGCTACAATTATAATATTATTGTTAACACATAGTCATGTCAAGTTAAGAAGATACCATGCCCCTAGACTAGGGAGAGGGAGAATAAGTGTAGAGCCATTGGAAAAAATAGACTATAACCTAGACTTCAAGGACTTGGGAACGGCTATTATATCATCATTTAGATACTTATACTTTCTATCTCTAGAAAAACTTGGGTTAAGTGAAGCGAGAACTCCTAGAGAAGTAGCATTAGAATTCGATAAACTAGGTTTAGCCAATGAGGCTTGGCTTATAGTATCGGCTTTCGAGGAATTAAAATATGGTAAAAGAATACCAAAATGGATTACGTTAAAAGATTTAAGAGAAGCTGTAAGGAGTATTGAAGGGAAAATACTGCAATGGAGCAATCAATAATACTGGTAATGATTGCTGCTGGAGTCATTTCAACTATAATGTTAATCTACTATGGGCTAAAACTATCATCTTATTGTTGCTTAGAAAACACGTATGGCAGCCGGGAACTAGTCTCGCATGTTGTTAAACCTCCTCGCTGGTCTCAGAGTCTTGCCTCAAGAATAGAGTACATTGATGATACAGCCTTAGATATTATTAGAGAGAGAATTAGGTATTTAGAAGGACTTGTATCTAGAAGGTTGGGGGCAGTACCATTAATATCTAGAAGCGAGGCGTTAACCACGGCAATTATACTTAGATTTAAGTTCATTGTATGGGTATCCAAAGAGATAGGGTTAATAAAAGCATTGAGGATCGCTATAGCATTATTGTATTTGAAAAAACTATATAGGAAGGCTTCAAAACTATCAAGCATAGATAAGAAGAGAAAAGAGTATCATGATACAGTTAAAGAAATACTAGATCGAATAGATGGTTTAATAGCAAGGTTAGAGGCGCTTAAGAAATGAATCCCAAAGATATATACATGTATTCTGAGAAAATAAAGAAGGAAATAGCACACGTAATAGTGGGAAAAGAACACTTAGTTGAAAGACTTCTCATAGCCTTACTAGTAAACGGGCACATCTTACTAGAGGGGGTACCAGGCGTAGCTAAAACTTACCTCGCCCGTGCCTTCGCTTATACGCTTGGACTAGAATTTAAGAGAGTACAACTAACACCTGATCTCTTGCCAAGCGATATTCTTGGAGTAAAAGTTTACAATTACAAGACAATGGAGTTTGAGTTTCGTCCAGGCCCGGTATTCACTAATATACTACTAGCTGATGAGATAAACAGGACTCCACCCAGAACTCAGGCTGCATTACTTGAGGCTATGCAGGAACGCCAAGTAACAATAGATGGAGAAACAAGGAGGCTTCCAGAACCCTTCATGGTAATAGCTACTCAAAACCCAATAGAGACTGAGGGAACATATCCCCTACCTGAGGCACAGCTTGATAGATTCTTGTTTCGTTTAATAGTATCCTATCCTTCACGTAGTGAAGAAATAGATATGTTGCGCTTAAAGAGGATTAAAGGAGAAGTCATAGACGTAGAGAGAATACTAGATGCTAGACAAGTCCTAGAAGCTTCTAAGACCATTAGTGAGAAGGTGAGAGTCGACGATAGTATTTTAGAATACATTGTTGATCTTGTAAGAGCTACACGTGAACATCCCTCAGTTCTCTTGGGTGGAAGTCCTAGAGCTGAGGTAATGTTACTCTATGCCTCTAGGGCTTATGCTGCGATAAGTGAGGGGAGGGACTATGTTATACCGGATGATGTTAAAGCAGTTTTCTTCGACGTTATGAATCATAGGATAATACTGCGCCCTGAATATGTTATAGGTACTTATAGTAGAGAACCTCTATGGAGCTATAATGCTATAAGAGGAATACTGAACTCGGTTATAGAAAAGGTTAGGGTACCAAAGTAATGATATTATTGACTGAAAGAGCAGCTCTACTACTATCTACAGCAGTAGTCCTACTTCCATTCTCAATTATAGTCTTTAGACTAGAATTTGTGGTAGCATTATTAACGATAATAATGTTGATACTATTAGACATACTATGGTTCTATATGAGGACTAGGAGAATTAGGTTAATAGGCGCTAGTAGGTCTCAAGTACCGGGTAGAGTAGTTGTCGGCTCTATAATAGA
>JALWGO010000138.1 GCA_027038805.1 Thermoprotei archaeon | reverse complement strand
TTTCTCTCATCAACAACTTGCCTAACACTATTAAGGAACTCTGCTACAAGAATTGTTAAACGCTCACGTAGAATCCTGTGTATTCTCTTAGCTAGCTTTAATCGCCGCCTAAGCCTTATTAACTCTATTTTTGTCGGTCGTACCTTCAGTATTTGCTGCGACATTTCCCTTAGCCTTCACTCTTACGTTTACGGTATTTGGGATGATACTTCTTTATTATATGACTTCTAATCTGCTTTAGTTCTTCCTCTGGTAGAATCGCTAAGAGCTCCCATGCCAGGTCTAATGTTTGCTCTATTGTTCTACGCTCGTATTCACCTTGTCTTATGAACTCGCGCTCGAATCTATCGGCAAAGGTTAGATACTTCCTTTCTCTTTCACTAAGGCTTTCAGCTCCCACTATTATCGAGAGTTCTCTTGCGTGGAGTCCCTCAGCATAGGCTGCGTAGAGTTGCATGAATACATCGCGATGGTCTTCTCTAGTCTTTCCTGGTCCTATACCGTCTTTCATTAGACGTGATAGAGATAATAGTACATCGAATGGCGGGTAGATGCCCTTGCGGTGGAGGTCTCTTGATAGTACTAATTGCCCCTCGGTAATATAGCCTGTTAGATCAGGTATTGGGTGCGTTATATCGTCGTTAGGCATTGTTAGTATAGGCATTTGTGTAACACTACCCTTCTTACCCCATATCCTACCCGCACGCTCATATATTGTAGCTAGGTCTGTATACATGTAACCTGGGTACCCTCTACGACCTGGTACTTCCTCTCTAGCCGCGCTTAGCTCTCTGAGAGCTTCACAGTAGTTGGTCATGTCTGTTAGTATTACTAGTACATGCATATCATATCTCCATGCTAAGAACTCGGCTGCCGTTAATGCTACTCTCGGTACTGCTATACGCTCTATGACCGGGTCTGACGCAGTGTTTATGAAGGCTATTGTACGCTCCATTGCACCAGTTCTCCTAAAGTTCTCTATGAAGAATCTAGCGTCATCAAAGGTTACACCTATTGCCGCGAAGACTACCGAGAATCTCTCCCCTTCACCTCTAACCCTTGCCTGCCTTACTATCTGCGCAGCTATACGATTGTGAGGTAAACCTGACCCACTGAATATTGGAAGCTTCTGGCCTCGGACAAGTGAGTTCATGCCATCTATAGCTGATATACCTGTTTCTATGAACTCTGAAGGAGGCATACGTGAAGCCGGGTTAATGGGTGAGCCATGGATATCCATGTAGTCTTCGGGAACTATCTCGGGTCCTCCATCAATGGGTCTCGCCATACCGTCAAATATTCTCCCTAACATATCTATTGATACAGGAATCTTTAATGTCTCTCCCTTGAATCTCACACGTGATGCAGTAAGATTTACCTCGCTTACGCCTCCGAAAACTTGGATTACCGTTACTTCCCTACTAACATCTATTACTTGTCCAAGTCTTCGCTCACCAGTTTCGAGTTCCACGTCTACGATTTCACCGTATTTGACGCCAGGGACACTTTTAACGAATAGTAATGACCCTCTAGCACTGGTTAGACCAGTGGTTTCCCTTATAAAGAATTCTTTTTCTAATAGCTTCTCTACTTCAGCCACTTATCTGCACCTCCTTTATTAGTTCATCAAATTCACGGTTAATTTGATTCCATATTTCTGTAAACTGTTGTTCAAAACCTTCATTTGGTATCTCTTTCATACGGGCTATCCTCTCTCTTACGGGTAGCTTACGTATCTTTTCTACGGGTACACCCATTTCTATTGCCTCCTTACCTCTCTTATAGAACATTATTATTGATTTCATCATGTAGTGTGCTTTAAGTGGAGGGCAATACGTGTCTATTTCATGGAAAGCGTTTTGTTGTAGAAAGTCCTCACGTATCATTCTCGCTACTTCTAAGACTAATTTATCCTCTTCTGGTAACGCCTCAGTACCAACTAGACGGACTATTTCAATTAATTCAGCTTCCTTCTGTAGGATTCTCATAGCTTCTTCACGTAAACTCTTCCAATCTTCTTTCACAGTCTTACGCCACCAGTCTGCTACAGCATCAATGTAAAGGCTATAACTTATGAGCCAATTAATAGATGGGAAATGTCTACGATTAGCAAGCGTTACGTCTAGAGCCCAGAATACTCTAACATATCTTAGAGTGTTCTGTGTTACAGGCTCGCTGAAATCAGCACCAGGTGGACTTACTGCACCAGCAATGGATAACGAGCCTATTCTCTTAGGAGAACCTAGCGTTTCTACTCTACCTGAACGCTCATAGAATTCTGCTAAACGTGAGCCCAGGTAGGCTGGGAATCCTTCTTCACCTGGCATCTCTTCTAAACGGCCACTTATTTCTCTCATAGCCTCTGCCCAACGTGATGTCGAATCAGCAACCATTAGTACATTGTAACCCATATCACGGAAGTATTCTCCTATAGTGACTCCTATGAATACGCTTGTTTCCCTAGCGGCTACGGGCATGTTACTCGTATTGGCGATAAATACTGCTTTTTCCATTAATGGTCTACCGCTTCTAGGCTCTATTAGTTTTCGGAAACTATGCAGTGCATCCGCCATCTCGTTTCCACGTTCACCACAGCCAACATAGATGTTTATGTGAGTGTCCGACCACTTAGCCAATTGCTGTAGTGTTACTGTTTTACCAGTACCAAATCCTCCAGGTATAGCTGCTTTCCCACCCTTTGCGAGAGGAAACATGTAGTCTAGGACTCTCTGACCCGTAACAAGCAGTTCGTTGGGGTCTATTTTTCTCACATAGGGTCTAGGCTTACGTACAGGCCATTTCTGCAACATAGCAAGGTCTTTATCTCCCTCACTTGTTCTCAATGTGATTATCTTCTCTTCTATTGTATAGTCTCCTTCTGGGGCAATCCATTTTACTTCACCCTTCACGCCTGGAGGGATCATTATCTTATGCTCTATTAGAGATGTTTCTTGGACTACACCTATAATGTCTCCAGGCCCCACTATATCGCCAGTCTTTACTACTGGTTTAAAGGGCCATTTCTTATCTCTAGGCAGTGAGGGTAAACTTATACCTCTACGAATAAATGATCCAGCAACTTCTTCCAAACGTGTTAGAGGTCTTTGGAGACCATCATATATAGCGCCAATAAGACCTGGGCCCAGTTCGGCTACTAATGGGTTTCCAGTTCCCTCTACTTTTTCACCTACTGTTAGGCCACTTGTATCCTCGTATACTTGTATTATTGCTCTATCTCCTTCAAGACCTATTATCTCGCCAATTAATCCTTCGTCTCCTACTCTAACTACCTCGTATACCATTGATCCACCCATACCCTCTGCAATCACTAGGGGACCCGAGATCCTCCAAATCCGACCCACAACCATGATTGGGCACCTTGAAGTTATATACTATATTTCTATACTTATACCCAGCACACCTTTTATTTTATTCAAATAATACGATTTAGGATCATGTGCCTTAATCCTATTAGGTCCAGGAAGTGAAATAAATATGGGAAAAACAGAATATTTGGTTTCTTCAATTAAGTCTTGGATTAAGCCAAGGTATTCTTCTTCAACAATAAATACTGAATAACTGCCTTCCTCGATTAAATCTCTAATCTTCTCCTTTATTTCACGTATAGTTGATTGAGCGGTACCCTCTATCTCTATAGCTTTCTCTACACCAGCGATCATGAATGCCCTTATGAAGGCCTCTGATCCTATAACTGCTATATCGGTTCTCCTAGCCTTCACTGCTAATCCCTCTTACAATTGGTTCGATCAATTCTCTAGGCATGTTATTCCATATACTCCAGAAAACTACTCTTAACATTGAT
>JALWGO010000137.1 GCA_027038805.1 Thermoprotei archaeon | reverse complement strand
CCAACGAATAATATAAATAATGCTACCATGTTTACATTGAATCCCGATCCAACTAGACCGAGTAGGAGGAGAAGTAAGCCTATTGGTAGAGAATAGTAGTGGCCACTTATAATACCGAAAAGTAGGACCATGAAACCTAAACTCATCAATAAGCCATTAACTAAGGGGTCGCTTAATGAGTCTAACAGGGTACAACGTAGGCTGGGGCCATATTCTATTACTGATGCTCCACGGGTATTTAGTTTAACTACTTTCCCGCTATATAACGTGACGTTCCATCCATCTATTTTATTTAACAAGTCTCTTACATCGGTAGCTATAACCTCTATGACATGATACTTTAGTGCTTCGTCGGCCTTTAAGTTCAAGTTCTTTAATACGAATTCCTTGGCCGCAGTAACATTTCTTCCCCTAGACCCTGCGTAAACCTCTATTTTCGCTAATATAGGGTTCAATATCTTGCTCTCATTAATGGGCTGATAAGCGCCAGTAGCCGGATTGTATTCTACTGGCTGCATAGACCCAATGGTTGTACCAGGCTGCATTGCTGCAATATGTGTTGACAATAATACAAGAGTCCCTGCACTAAGAGCCCATCTATCAACGACAAACCCTATAACTGGTACCTTGGCCCTATAAAAGGCCTCAGCTATATGAAAACCATCTTCTAGATATCCCCCTGGAGTATTTAGTTCTACAATTAGCACAGCATTCCTTGATTCTGCTAATTTTAAGGCGTTGTCGACATAACAGGATTTACCTGGGCCTATCATCCCATCTATTCTAATTACTATGGCCTCGTTACTCGTTTCAGCTTGTCCTACACTATTAATTACCGTTGTGATCATTAGTGATGCTATAAATACAAGTACTAGTAGTGATGTCAAGTCCCTTATTTGTAGCTTGTAAGACATGATACTCCTCTCTACAAAGCTCCGCCTACACCAATTAGACTATTTAATCAAGGCTATTAACTTTTAAACATCTATCCCATAAAAAGTTTACAAAAAACATATACTATTAGGCTAAAAACAAATTATTATGCCCTATAACTGGTATAATCCTAGGCCTTCTCTTTCAATGCTTTCACTAGCGCAGCAGTAGACCCCAGTTCCCCGCTGGCTAGAGGCGATACTACTATTAAGTTCTTCTCACGTGCTATTTCTATTAGTGTTTGCAGTTCTCTAAGCCTTAACGCAACGGGATGTTTCTCGTAGAATTCTGCCGCTTCAGCCATAATCTTTGCTGCCTGCTTTTCACCCTCTGCTTCTATTACTCTAGCTCTTCTCCACCTCTCAGCTTCTGCTTGTTTAGCCATTGCACGTAGCATTGTCTCTGGCAGTCTTACTTCTTTCAATGTAACAGCTGTTACCTTTATCCCCCAGGGATCTGTTAACTCGTCTAGTATTCTTTGGAGCTTCTTGTTTATCTCCTCTCTACGTGTTAAGAGGTCATCTAGTTCTACTTGACCCACTATGTCTCTTAACGTGGTCTGAGCAAGCATTAGGACTGCGTAATGATAGTTTTCAACGTTTACAACAGCTTTCACTGGTTCTTGTACCCTATAGTATACTACTGCGTCTACCTCAACTGTAACATTGTCACGTGTAATTATTCTTTGAACGGGAACATCTACAGTCACTATACGTAGATCAACTCGGATTAAATTATCAACTCCTGGTATTATGAAGAATATACCGGGTCCTTTTGCACCTATAAGGCGGCCTAATCTAAATATTACAGCTCTCTCGTATTCTTTTACAACTTTAATAGACATCGACGCAAATATCAACGCTATTAGTGTGATAATGAATGTTGGTATTAGATATGCTCCATCCAAAACATGTACACCTTTTTCTCTAGCTCATTACACTATATTCTTATAGTTCGTGTACCCCTAATATGTATTACAGAATAAAGGGAAAGAAGTATTCTAGAGGTACTATGAGGAATGACTAAAGAAGCCGCTAAGCGTAGGAGACGAGCATTTGCACGTGAAAGAGATCTTGTTAGACTGTTGTGGAAGAGGGGATTTGCTTGTATGAGGGCACCCGCGAGTGGTAGTAAGGTTAAGCGTACTGTCTACCCCGATGTAGTAGCGATATGGAGGGGGAGGACCCTTGTTTTTGAAGTGAAGACGAGTGAGCAGAAGAGAACCATCTATATTCCACGAGAACAAGTTGAGAAGATTAGAGAATTCGCCAAACGGGCTGGAGGACAGGCATTTATTGCCGTAAAGATTGTTGGACAAGGAGAGCCTTGGAGGTTTATACCGGTGGATAAGTTGGAGCATACGAGTGGTGGGAACTTTAAGGTTAGCTTGGATTCTTTGGAGAGAGCTCTCACTATACGTGATCTTGAAAAGATTGTTGGTATGACACGTGGACTTGAGGACTTTATTGGTGGTGGTATGTGAAGTATTGTCCTAGATGTAGAATAGTATATGTGAGAGAGGAATTTAAAACATGTATTATTTGCGGAATGCGCTTAGAGGAAAGCAGTTCAAGATTCAATTCTAAGCCTAATATTGATTCCGTGTTTTCGCTCTAGCTTCTTTAGCTTCTTTGCTCTACGCATAGTTACTCTTGCTGCATCGCGTGGTACTATGACGTTTACAACGTTTCCTTCTACTTCAACCCTAGCATCTGGTACTATTCTCTGGATCTCTCTTATGAGCTTAGACTCTAGTGTTTTCTTTGTTTTCGCTACTGGTACAACCATGGTCTGCTCTCCAAACGTATAGATCTCGTATTCGAGTTGCCCCGTTAGGAAGTCTCTTACTTCTACTACTGGTCGTGACAGTTCTGCTTCTCTTAGACCAGTTGGTAGTTTAACTGTCATGTGTAGCTCGTATACTTTTTCTACTGAACCCTTGTTTATGTAGACGACGGTATCTATGATGCTTGGTATCATTCCGAGTTCTACTCTTCTAATAAACCTCTGGACAGCGTCTATGGGAGTTGTAGCATGAACTACTCCTATCATGCCAATACCAGCTAGTCTTAGGTCGACGTAGAGGTTGAAGTCTTCGTCGTTACGCATTTCATCGAATACGGTGTAATCGGGTCTACTGAGTAATAATATGTCGTGGAGTTCTTCGCTTGTACCATAGGTTTTTGAGTACTGTGTTATCTCTGGCGGTAATCTCATGTCTCTTGGAGACTCTATTGTTTTAACTATACGTCCCTTCCTCATATAGTATTCGGCAAGAGCTTGCGCAAACGTAGTCTTACCCATACCCGGCGCACCAGCTATGAGTATTCCCTCGGCTCTCGTCTCGAATCTCTCTAAGAGTTTTGGTGGTAGCTTGTAGTCTTCTAGGCGGAGCTTTACTAATGGTCTTACTGCTGTTATCTCCCAGCCCTCGCTTAGGGGAGGCCTTGTTATTACTATACGGTATTCGCCGAGCTGAATTATGGTTGAGCCAGGCCTATCTATCTCGATAAAGCCGTCTGGTCTCCTCTTAGCTGCTTCAATGATCTCTCTTGTGATAGACTCTAGTTCCTCTTTGGTCATAGGCTTTAATCCTAGGTCAACAAACTTCCACTCACCGGGCCGGCCCTTCTTAGCCTTGGGTACGGTGCCCTCCTTTAAGTGAACACTCATTGTATCCTTGTCAAAGTATTCTTCGAGTCTCAGCTTTTCGCGAGAGATTGGGGGTATGAATAGGATCTGCATGCCCATGGCTCTAGCTACTTCTGCCTGGACTTTATCACCAGTTATTAGTATAGCTCCTACTTCATATGCGTAGTCGCGAATCAGCGCGTCAATAGCACCGGACTTAGCCATCTTTATATCCGTATACCGGGGACGTTCCCCGGCAAGCTCTATTGTTA
>JALWGO010000136.1 GCA_027038805.1 Thermoprotei archaeon | reverse complement strand
TAATCGTACTCGATAAAGCTTGTCTTCTTAGATGCTTCGAGTAAAGCGAATAATACTTTACGTACTGCTAGCCTGTAGGGATCCGACAACTTCGTCTAGCACCTGGGCAAATTCTTGGAGCTTCTCCCTTGTTATATGGGGCATTACTACTACTCTAACACCATCAACTATTCCGCAGTGGTAGGGATACCATTTCCTCTTCCATAGCTCGCCTAGTACTCTTCTAGCTTCTACCCCCCTAGGCTTAATACACACGATAGGTGTTTCCGGCCTAGCTACTAGCTCTAGTCTCGGAGAATAATCCGCAAAACCCGCTAGGAATACTGCATTACTCATACACTCGCTAACAATATTCAAGTAGCCGTCAAAACCCAGGCTCTTTATAACAGCCCAGGTAGCCGCAATACTCCCCCCAGTCCTCGTACCAAATAATCCCTTCTGATAACCCATGGGGAGATAGGAGGAATCGAATAAGAGTGGTTCAAACCACTCCCTACTACGCGCTACGAGACCGCCAGCTGGTATAGGTGCTAAACCCATTTTATGGGGGTCTATTGTAACCGATACTACTGCCTCATTAGTGAACCCTATATCTGGTAGTGGTGCTCCCATCGCCTTTAGGAATGGTACTATAAAACCCCCATAAGCTGCATCCACGTGTACAATTGACTCATATTCTAATGCTATCTTAGATACCTCGGGGATAGGGTCTACTAGTCCAAGCCCCGTGGATCCAGCTGTAGCTACTATTACCCCCCTCCCATGCTTCTCGAGTTTTCCTACGAGGTCTTCTAGGCTAATCTTATAGTTTGAGCCGAGCCCTACTCTAACAGTATTCATTCTTAGGAAGCGTGCCGCTTTAACAACTGATTCATGGACATTTAATGGTATGTAAACAGTATCATAGCCGTGCTCCCTAGCAAGATATAGGGCTGAAACATTAGCCTCCGAACCCCCACTAGTAATCATACCCTCAACTCTCGCTGGATCACCACCCAACAAGTCCCCCAACATCGATACAACCTCACTCTCCAGCCTAGCGATCTCACGGAAAACCAGTGGATCATTAGCATTAGCATGCCAGAATAAGCGGAAAGCCTCCATCCCCAAGGGGTGAGGATACGTAGTCATAGAGCCAATAATATTCTCCAACAAGTGTACTGGAACTATCCTAGCACGACTCTGAAGCTCCCTCAAAACCTCTCTCCAATCAACCCCACTGCGAGGAAACCTCGAATACAAGACCGCCAACACACCTCTCACTAGCCAGGACACGACAAAAATAACAATAGCCCTTAAACAATATTTCCCCAACAACCTCTTCTAAAAACATGTAAAACAAAATAAATTAGACGTTCAAGAAGTCTCTCATAAAGATTATGGTGTAGACCTTATATAGGTAGACTATATATGTCTACCTATAGGTAGGTATATTGTGGGCTACGTAACGGTTTCAGCTAAAATACCCCGAAAACTAAAGAAGCTCCTCGATCAATATGGTGTAAAGCCTGGTCCAGTTATAAGGAGAGCTCTTGAAGAAGAGGTTAAGAAGAAAATACTTGAGGAACTAGAAGAAAAGGCTAAGAAACTAAGTGTTAAGATGAAAAACATTTCTGATGAAGAAATAGCACGTATTATCAGAGAGTATAGGGAGAATAGATAATGTATTTATTTGATGCTAGCTCAATAGTAAATCTAGTTAAAAGAGGTATACTGAGAGTACTTGGACAAGGCTTAACAATAGACTTAGCACGATACGAAGCTCTAAACGCGGTCTGGAAAGAATATTTGCTCTTAAAGCAAATAGATAGAGAAACCATGTTAGAGTTCACTGATATACTATCTAAAATATTCGATATAATCAGAATAGAAAATATACAGGGAAATGAAAGAGAAGTAATAGAACTAGCTGCTAGAGAAAAACTAACAATATATGATGCATCATATCTACTCCTAGCAATAAAGAAGAACCTAATACTCGTTACAGATGATGAAAAACTCAAAAAGAAAGCATCAAAATACGTCAAAGTAAAGAAAACACAAGAAATCATTAACCAGGAAACTCGTTGAAATAATGCGAATAAAACGATACGCCTTGTAAATAGCTAGGTTGTCTCGAATTCTATATTAGTGTATCCGAATCCTATACTTCTACTACGGCCTACTCCAAATAGTTGTGCAAGTCTTAGTAGTGGAGTTATCTTCTCTGCAAAATCTCTGTCTATTATCTTATATTTTATCCAGCCCATGAATCCGCGGTGTTCTATTAGTTCTCTGTTCTTGGTGTAATAGGCTGTAATAGGTTTCACATCATAGCCTGTCTCCATTAAATAGATGTCGGCGAGCCTAGACAACTTGTATCCATCTCTAAGCTTTAGGTCCTTTGGAGCATACTTGTTCCAAAACAATACAAGACTCCGGACCCATAGACAAGGT
The DNA here is from genome assembly GCA_027038805.1 of Thermoprotei archaeon. Classification (GTDB taxonomy): domain Archaea; phylum Thermoproteota; class Thermoprotei_A; order Sulfolobales; family WANQ01; genus JALWGO01. The sequence goes on along the minus strand of JALWGO010000136.1, from coordinate 9,729 downwards.
TGAGGATATAATCTAAGAACACTCATGGGGGTTTCAATACGAAGCCTAGGCGGGAGACAAAGCTTAGGAGATAATAGTGTTGGTGTAAGAAAAATCATCTTAAAACTCTCTACCCCACCTCCTACAAGCTCTCCGAATTCTTTCCTAACAAAACCTATCTCATCGACCACTAGCTCCTTATCGAAAACCCTTAAGCGATCCCTAAAATCAAGCTCGGGTTCAAAGCCTATTAGAGCCACATTAAACCAATAAGCTCCCCCAGCACGCAAGACCACTACGTGATTCCTACCACGCTTAAACAATGCATTCCTACCACTGAACACCGGAGAAAAACGATAAGGCTTCAACGGCTCCCGAGACGAATGTATCTTCTTTAAATAATCAACCCAGTAATCGGATAGAAGCCTTGTAAAAAAGGTAAAAGAAAACTTACTAGAAAACCCAGGCACTATAACGTCTTCTAATGGAGAAAAAGAGAACCTATATAATATAATAGCATACTTCCTTCTCCTAATATATATCACCTCCTATAGTAGCCTTTCCCCATAGATCATCCATACTAACTTTTAGGTCTTTTTTTATATTATTTACATGAGATAAGTTATAGTAGCTATAGTCTGATGTCAGTTTTCCTAAGTATATTTTCTGTGAATTCTACAATATTTGAAATACATGTGATGGGAGTTAACTGGCTATTAATTAAACTTTTTAATCTAGAAATATTTTCCTCACCTATTTCCTTTCTCCACCATCTTAAATATACTCTTCCTATTTTTTCATCAGTTTCCCTACCTTCAATGCTCGCAACAATTATATCAGAGACAATTACTGAACCAGTTGCTATTGAAACATAGGCTAACCACCTACTCATTAATTCGGTTCCAGCTGGCACCAAAGAGAATAATCCAGGCGATATTTTTACCAATTGACGTCTTAACTTGGTTATAGAGTCGTAATTAATCTTCATTTTACCCAATACTAAATGCAATATCCTCTCAAGCTTGCTGCCTCTAAATTCATTAGGTAAGGCCATTAGTAAGCATTCTGGCTCTCTACGTAGCTCTTCTAAGGCATTAATAACATTCTTAATAAATATATTGTCCCATTGATATGGATGCCTTTCTTTCATTGCTACGTGGTGCCTGGCAATAATCCATGAAATCAATTCAAAAAGAATTACCTCATTATACATCTGTTTACCTAGTAGAAAATTCTTTAAGTGCTGAATGATTATTGCTCCTACTCCCTCATGTCCAAAGAAATTGTTTTTATCGGCATAGTATGGAGATGCTTTTCCTATGTCATGGAGAATAGCTGACAATACAGCAATCTTGTATAAGGTTTCATTATCCATGAGAAGACGATTAAGTGGTCTACTTAACAGACGGGTATTTTTAAGTCTGTCTTTAAAGATAACGGATACAGCTACTCCTACAAATTTATTATGGTTATTAAGTCTTATATTAGAAAAGGCCTTTGGAATCCAACTGCAATTCATTTATTATCCCTCTTTCTTTGTTCAAAAGAAGACCTAAACCCTTTCTGTAAGCTCTTTCTAATCCCTTTAATTTTATAGATGCCAAGCCTTGATGCCTTGGAGACGTTCTTTTTAAATCAGCTATGAAGTTCTTTAGGAGAATCGAACAATTAACATTTCTACTATATTTAAAGCCCTTCCACGAATTCCATAAACTTACTAGCTCTATCTCTGTAACATAATTATTGTACTCCATGATTGCGATCGGAGCACCATTCTCACCTTTTTCTAAAACTTCATTGGCATGTCTTAATGCCCAATCAAGCGCAACTACCGTTGCTGATTTTTCTACTAATACCTCAACCATGAAGCTATCTCGCAATAGGTTACATAAACCATTTATTAGTCTTTCTAATAATACCCAAGGCTGTGCATCATTAGCTAAATAATTCTTAAATAAATAATAATATGTGTTAATAAGCCTATTATTACTCGTGACTCTCAATTTATCTAATATATTAAGAATACTCGTATAACTTAGATATCTGCGTCCTTTTTCATCACTATAGTTGCATGTAGCCCTCCAATCTATCATTTTTCCCCTTTCACGTGTTTTATGTATTAAATCTAAAACATTGTTTACTTCATTGTTAGGATAAGGTCCTTTCATGCCTTCTCTAATGATCATTATTTTGCCACCCATCGTTCTACATTCACCAAGTATAGTTCCTCTTCTACAAGCTCTTCCAGCCCTCTGGGCAAGGTTCTCTAATGGTGCTGGCGAAGTATATATTGCCAAGCTATTGACATCGAGGCCAGCTTCTGCTACCTGTGTTGCTACTATTATACCGCCTTTCTTTTCAATAGTTTTGATTTTTTTCTCAGCATTTATTCTATCTTTTTCGCTAAGTCTCCCGTGAACTAATATTATCCTTTCGACATCTGCTAATAATTTATAAAGCCGTAGTGCCTCTTGAACGGTGTTCGCAAAGACGAGTATAGGTCCACTCTTAGAATCCTCAATTATTCTTCTCCTAGCATCATCCCATGATCCGATGATTTCTGTTTTCCATTTTACAAGTTTCTCTGTCTCCCAATCCTTATCAACACTTATGATTGCACCTACTTGCTCAAGACTCTTAATATAGGGACAGAGCTCAGAATTACTCGGAGCCTTTAAGACCTCTAACTTTATGTTTCTATTCTTAACCGATCTCAATAATAACCTAATAGCACTAGACTTTAGGGTCGCTGTTTCGATTACTATAGGCACACCTATTTGTGATAGCAGGCTAAATGCTGCTAATACAGCCTGAAAACCGATACCACTAATACCGGAGCCTGGGCTTTCCCAAAGATATATGTGAGATTCGTCAAATATTACAAGTGATGTAAATATTGCCATAAGAGTTGGATAATAATGACCCATTGAAATACCTCTATGTATTTTTACTGCCTCAACAATAGGTACTCGATAAAGATTCCATAAGAAACTGTCAAGAGTGGTTGCAATTAAACCTGTAGATGAAAGAAAGTAAGGACTTTTAAAATCCTCGGGGGCACCATGGGTTTGGAGCCTACCATTATAAGGTTTAAAAAAATCTTCATAGATCCGCCATAATAGACTACGCAGAGGAGCAACATGTATTAGGCTCCATATCATTTCTTCCGTCTTCATTCTTTCCCACATCCAAGGACTTGCTGCTGTCTTTCCATACGCTGTGGGTGCTATTGCAATGACAACATTGTCTTGGATTAAGTCTTCAAAAACTCTTTTCATAAGTGGCCTCGGTTCCAAGAAATCACCTTGATTTTCTCAATAATGTTAAATAGTCAGACGAGAGAAACTTGAAAAGTCTTCTAAGTTTTTTAACCTTATCTATTTCCCCTTTAGTCTCACTTAAGTTTGTTACTAACGTTTTAATATCTCTAATACATGTTGCAAGATGATCAGCATTACGTGTATGGAGTGCTTGAAGATACATTGCATTTATGCATTTACCTAGTATATCTCTAAGATCATTATCTGTTTGTAGGCTTAAATCGATTAATGTCTTTATTGTAGCATCACTATAACTAAAATAAATTAATGTAGTAAGGGGTATTATGGATCTCATCATTGGCCTATTCTGTTGAGGAGTTAATAACATAATTGAAGCCGCTCTTTCTAACTCAACAATCTCTGTAAATGATGTAATCTGCTTGGCAGAACCATATTTGTCTGCTAGTTCAGAGGCAAGTGTTAAGGCTATTGCTATTTCAGGAGCTATGGGGATATTGTTAATAATCTTCGCCGTCCTAGCAATCATGTTTTTTTCGAATCCTTTTTGAAAGATCAACGAGCGGAGATTGATAAACATTTCATTTATAGTATCAGTAATAAGATAGAACTCGATACGAGATTCGCCTATTCTCTGATTCCAAAGGAATGATAATGAACCACCAATGAGGACGCTACCTAATACATCTAGATCATAAATATTCTTCTTCTTACCAGCATTACTACCAAGACCTCTTACTTTGCTAAAAAGAGTTGCTTTGGCAAGCCATGGTAAATCTTCAACTGGTCTCTTTAATGGAGCATTCTTGGTTAGCACTTCGTTAATATAACTTAGAGCAGCATGATTCCATGCTACAACATCTTTACCTTTAAGGGATTTATACATACAATCTTTAAGGCCAACACTGTATAGTAGACCGTAATCTCCTACACCCTTCTTACGATAAACTTTGCCTGCTCTATAAAGACTTGGACCCCTATGAAGCTTACAACAATCTATTCCTTGAATAATTGTGCTCTTACAATCTTTTATAGGTTTACTCAATTGAAGTCCTTGTATCATAGTTAATGCTTTTTCTATTAATTCAAGATAATCACTAAAATCATTAAAGATTACCTTGTCTCTCTCTATGCTAAATTCAAAAATATCTGGCTCGAGGCTTAGAAATGCATATTGAAATCTTCGGGCAAGCGTCTCGGGTGGTGCTAATATAAGGGAAAAAGATGCCATTTAATCACCTAGGTAAATATTTGTATGCAATGGATAGATATGGTTCCTCTTTCGGTTTAACAGCCTCACAGCCACTCCTAACTATAAAGGAAACAGGATCAGAAGTAGGGATAACCATCATTGAACCACTAATTATACTAGGAATATAGAAGCTTGTTTCACGATACCTTATATCATAAAGAATTGCCTCGGGAATGGGTTCAATAGGAGTAACACAATCTTTCTTTTGATATAAAATGCTTTTGAAATTTGACCCTTCCACAATGTAATCTAAATCATCTTCCTCATATATACGTGCCTTAACGACACTTATAATGCCTTCTTTACTTCCTAGTCTGTAAATACCCCATATAGCTCTTTTTAGATCCTTATACTCTATTTTTGCCCCTAAACATTCTAATAACACATCAATATCGAGAAACCATACAAGATTCATTAACGAATTCGGTGCTGATGAATACCCTTCAGCTTGCACGGGTGCAAGCTCGTCTATTGCTTCATATGGAGATTTCTTTAGAGCTCTTGTATACGATCCCCCTGTTTTATAGGGGGCTGCAATAATTCGTGATGGCTCGGCATGAACTATTATGCCTACATTGTTTTCTTGTTTTTCTATTAGATTTAGACCAGCAGAAGCTGCCAAAGTAGCTCTTAAACCGCATTGAATATTTCTACTTCCAGCGGGTCCATACTTGTTTTTATCTATTTCCTCGCCTAATCCTAAGAGCCTTGAAATAGGGTTCATAAAAGCACCTACTATTGTAGGTGGCGGTGGAAGAGGATAAACAAGTTGGGCAGCACTAGCTCCAAGCTGCCTAATAATAAATCCCCAGTGGAGATTTACTAATGAATAAAAAAATAGTTTTGAAGTCAAGAGTTCCTCACCATATTGGTATTGTTTTTAATGTAATTTTTTGAGAGCCCATTCGGCCGCAGCCTTAATGGCTTCTTCAGGGACATCGTGTTTTGACACTTCAAGTTCGGATGACTGTTGGGGTGGTTCTCCTTCAAGTTTCTCCTTGGTATAATAGTGTGCTACTACTTCCATATTATTAACAATGTTCTTTTGAACATTAATTCTCGCTATAGTATCGCTAATATAATGCTTGCTGTGCCCTGGACTAGGTATGAAGGGAGCTATACCCGTATTTGCTGTAACTAAGATGCTCTGAATGCTCCAATGGGGTAGACTTCTACTTCTTTTGGCGCCAAAGGCTACGTTGCCTAGCATTAGTGTTAGAGCATCTATGGCTGCTTTTACTCTCTTTTTTCTTTCCTCTTCTCCTAAATCATCGGGTTCTTCCTTCATAGCTCTACACACATTGAGAACTGATACCTCGCTTGCCTCTAGGACAAACGTGAATGTGTAAAGTGCACTGGCATTGTCAACATAAATGAGTGCTTGGTTTCCCTTTTCGGTCTTTGGCGTGTATCTTACATGAAGCTGAGGTTGTACTGCAGCAGCTTTCAGAGAATCCATTGTTGGCATCATGTAGCTGAAACTAAATCTACTCGTCCTCTTAACAACTTTATCAATATAGAGAAAACCCCCTACATCAGCAACAACATCGTTTTCGACAATAACCTTCTCATTCACACACGGTGACTTGTCCTTTCCCACCTTATCCGAAACCTCTGGATAATACTTTTTTATTATATCATCACTAGCGTACTTGAGAAAATAACCTTGTAAGCTCATTGATGATACTTTAAGTCCTGCTTGATGTGCTGCCTTAGCCAATAATCTCTGATAATGATGAGCTAAACTCATACCACTAATTACTGGAACATATACTACCTTATACTCGTTACCTGCATCGAAGACTACTGGTGCTCTTCTATGCTTAGTTATATTACCTACAGCTTCAGCCATATTCAAACTTTCAAGATTTACAAGCAACCTACCTGTAACCGATAAATAGACTCCACTCATAAACTCTCACCATTTCTATTATTTTGAATTTTAAATTTTAATGATCTTGAAAGAGCTTTTACATATACTTCCCTAAGAAAAGTAACAAGCTCTCCTCTTTCTTCAAGAGCTATAGTTATTTTGTTAAAACTCTCCATAGCTTTTTCAAGATCTTTTGCATTTACTGTTGGACATTTCACTCCTTCTTCTCTCTCTAATTTTTCTTTAGCCTCAACTGTAGTATTTATACATGTAGTCAAGAAGTCTCTTAATGCATTACCTAGCGCCTCCAGTGCCGTAACACGCTCCAGAGCGTTACCTAGTGCGTCAAGGTACCCATAACTCTTCATGGCAGCAAAGAAAGCCAGTATATCTATTATTGGGTCAATACTTCCTCTATCTTCCCGTTCTGACAGCATCTACACCCATATATTCTCTCTATTTTGAATAATTTAAACTTTGTGGATATTTCTCCAAACCCAGTTAAATGAGAGCCTTTTTCTCTAACTTGGTTTTTGTCTATACTTTTTGGACATTACACTAGTGTCTCTACATCCTTTTGTACAATCCATTTACCATCTATACGAGAAATTAACCCCTTTTCCTCTAATTCCTTAAGCTTTTTATAAAGAGTACTCCTGGGTATACCTGCTCGCTGAAAGAGTTCTTTAGTACTCAATGTACCGCCTTTAGCTATCTCATACAAAAGTTTCATAGATGTGCTATCAAGTGATATATATGATATTAATTTCTCCACATTGAGTTCTAGTTTTGTTTCAAAATTTTCACTATATACTACTATTCGAGTTCTTCTTCTTATTAAAGGACTTGAAGTAAGTGAAGCCATTATCAATGCTACGCCTAATATACGCGGTCCACCAGTTAGGTACACCTCAATAAAGCCATCTACGTCTGCTATACTATTAGCTTTAGCTAAAACATCCCTTATATCTCTAACTAGGGATTTCCCAAAAGCTTTAACAACAATCAACTCCGATGGTATACCTATACTTGATAAATAAGTTGAAAGGAGCCTATAAGCCTCCTCAACTCTACCCCATGACACTATATCTCTAGTTTTTAAGCCTATCATCAGAACATGTTTAATATTATTTCTACCAAGATCAGTAACTCTCTTTGTTACAAAATCGATCGTAAATCCCATATTTGCTACCAAAACAGTTCTTCCCACGAATAACCCCTCATAATTATCAAGAATTTCTTATATTATCTTATATATAAACACACAACACTGCATCAATAATTTGTAATTAACTATATAATGATTTATTTCCCTCCTAGCGCTAATACGATTCATTGAACCCCCTTCACATTTATCAACTTCAGCATTTTATGAATACTATCCTTACTCTTTCCAGACCTAATATCAACCGTCTACTAAGGAAATTGCAGTAATAAGGCTAGTATACTTCAAAAATAATGGGAGAATGACAAAAAGAGAAAACACCTATTTCCCTGATAGAGTCTTTATTGTCTCGTAGAGTTTGTCCATTTTTCTTCCAACAATGTTTATTGTCTTCTCTTCACCGTTTTCGTCGAGGAATTTTACTGTAACCCATTTTATTAGTAGTTTTTTCTTCAACTCAATACTAGTAATAGACTTGAACGGTATGACAGCGTTCAACCCCTTAGCAACTGCTGCTCTAATCATAGCGGCAGTACTATACCATAAGCCACGGCTCAACGGGTTTGTTTTATCAAGAATCACTAAGCGGTCGCTGAAGACTAGAACCCTTACATCCCTAAGATCACTCCAACCACCATACTTAGCCTGTGCCTTCAACTCCAAAATAGGCTTGGGGCCGGGAGCTTCTCTCACTAGACACTCCCCCGGCTTTTCCTTAACCCAGTATTATATAAATATTATCCAAAGAGAGAAACAAAACTTTAAACAACACACCACAGCAATAAACAACCCAGAAAACCAAAACAACACACCAACTATATGAGGTAAACCATCCCCCTTGACAAGAAACAAGCCACAATCATGGCTAAGAAGACTAAGAAGAGTATTCGAAGTAGAAGAAGAAGTCATTGAAATAAAGAGCATAGAGGAAGCAGAAGAAATAACTAGACGCATAGAAGAAAAATACAAGGAAAAAGGCTATTCTATGGAAGAAGTATGCGGCTATGCTGAAGACTACGTAGACCCACACCTAGAAAACACAGACTATATTGAAGCATTCTTCGACTGCCACACATACACAGCAGCAAAAGAATACCTAGAACAAACCAAAGAAAACAAAAACACCTAACCACAAACACTACTTTTCCAATTCTTTTTGAGTTTTAGTTAGACGTGGAAGGAGACAACGTATTGTCCCTTAAGTGTTACTAGTTGTGCTTTCAATTCTTTTTGAGTTTTAGAGACTCTTCTACGAGAAAAAGGTGCCGGCAATAATAGTCGCTTTCAATTCTTTTTGAGTTTTAGATAGTGCTGGGTATAGTACTAATATTCGTTGTATGGATGTTTGCAAGCCTTTCAATTCTTTTTGAGTTTTAGACCATTCACATACTTTACTCTGAACAGCATATTGGTATATGCCTTTCAATTCTTTTTGAGTTTTAGCTTAAGGAAGCACTAGTGGCCCTTAATGTACCGTCACCACTACACTTTCAATTCTTTTTGAGTTTTAGTCTATAGATATGGTACCATCAAGTTTCTTTCTATAGAAATATAACTTTCAATTCTTTTTGAGTTTTAGTTAGTTCTCGTAATCTTTCCTCTCTATATGGGTCTGTAGTAGTCTTTCAATTCTTTTTGAGTTTTAGAGAAAAAGAAATGCTACCGAGGGCTTACTGGAAGAAAATAAACTTTCAATTCTTTTTGAGTTTTAGCTATATAAATCATATAAAAGATCCAGACGTACTACAAATAGCTTTCAATTCTTTTTGAGTTTTAGGTTGTTATTATAGTAGTCGTTGTCGTAACCCTTGGGAGAGCTTTCAATTCTTTTTGAGTTTTAGGGTGGATGTCCTTGGCTAGCTGGTCTATCCACATTATCCTTCTTTCAATTCTTTTTGAGTTTTAGGTGTCTTCTCAATACACGAGGATTATCTATGGCGGAGGTTTGCTTTCAATTCTTTTTGAGTTTTAGATAATCTCAGGTCTCAAGACTGTTTTCGACGGCGTAATAGTGTTCTTTCAATTCTTTTTGAGTTTTAGAAACACTTCTTTATACTAGAAAACATTTTGGTGTAATATGGGAATTTTATGACACAGGCATCTATATTTATGATCCAGCAACAAATGATAATATGGCAGTAGCCTTCTGGTTTACAAAATACTTAACCGGTAATGATTCGTT
>JALWGO010000135.1 GCA_027038805.1 Thermoprotei archaeon | reverse complement strand
TGGTTTAACTGTACTGCAAGGTATAGTCCGGTTAAACCAGCTATTAAGCTCACAGTAATGCTCGTAAGCAATGCTTGCCGAGCACTCCTGGACCATGTTACAGCTATTGCAGCTGGTAAAAGTACTAGGACGTGCTCTAATACGAATCCAACGATTTTTATCAATGCTACTGTTGCTACTGCTAGTAGAGTGAATACTATTAGATCGTATACTCTAATATTGACTCCCGCTAATCTAACGTAGTCACGGTCTACTCCAAGACATATGTTTTCGCGATGCGTTAACAGTATTGCTAATGATATTACTAGGAGTATTGCTAAGGCGAGGAAAGCGCTTTCCCATGAAGCGAGCAAGGGGTCTCCAACAATTATAGCCCATATATCCGTTTCTATCGGGTAATGAGTTAACACGTAGTAGATAGCCATAACGCTTGAAGAAGCAGTAAAGGCTACGAAAACAGCTGTAGCAGTATCAGTGTCTACTCCACGGTACACGAGGTATCCTACAAAGTAGATCAATACTATCCCGATAACAATAGCCCACAAGTATTCCTCACCAACGCCAATGATCCTAGCTAGGGGAATTGCAAGTACAGCTGATAATAGTGCAGCATGAGGCGAGGCACTGGCTAGGAAGTATAGTCTTCTAGCTGCTACTACTGGTCCCAGGAACCCATAGACTAGGGAAGCTGAAACCATTACTATAATCCACCGCGGGTTGAGGGTATAGAGTGAGACTATTGAAGCAGTGATTGCGGCAGTATACAGTATTATTATATTATAGTGTAGTCTAAGCATACCTGACTTGTAGAGTAATAATAGGAGTACAATGGTTATGGCTAGCAATACTATGGTAGCCGTGGTAGCAGCCATGGTCTCCATGCTATATCTTGTCTCATTAGAACCTACTTGTTGAATATGTTGCTTAGCGAGTTCTTTAGCCTGTAGTGAAATGTTTTCCAGCTTACTTAGAACTGGTTGTGGTAGTAGGAAGGATGGGACATAGAGTCTTCTCACATTGTTTTCCACGGCTATTTGCTCTAGTTGCTGGGAAGCTGGGGTTTTTATTGGTGTAGTTATAATGGCTATTACGTTTTTATTCGAGCTTAATAGTTGTTTTATTTCTTCTATGTCCTGGGGGGTTGCTGGAACACCGTGTTCTTTTATCATAAGATACTTGATGTCAATGTTGAGCCATGAGACAGCGTATTGGGTTAGAGGGGTATCTGCTACTGCTGTAGTGTTGAGTTTTGGTGTATTATCTATTATTTCTCTAAGCCTCTGCAACGTCTGGGATAATTTCTCCATATAGGTGTTACGGCATGAGGGGTTGGATTCTGCTAGTACTCTTGCAATATATTTGAGGAAGACCTCATAGTTGTAGGGATCGTATATTGGTGCGTGATAGTTTGGTGTTCCTAGAACGGGGTTTTCCTCAATTCTTATCCCAGGGATCCTTGGTATAACTATTAGTTTTGCCTTAAATTCTCCTTTCGAAGCCATTTCCTCTATACTCTTCTCAAAAGGTGTATGACCAGTTGATATTATGATATCTGCTTTCTTCAATAACTCTATGTTTTCTGGTGTCAACTGGTAATTATGTGGATCAACTCCTACTGGAGCAATACTTACAACTACATCGCTCTCACATGCTATTAGCTTTACATCATATACTAGGTTTGGGAAGGAAACCACGATTAATAGTCCATTTTCTCCTCCACTAGCTTGTGGGATTAGAGCTAATGCTATGAATAATAGTAGGATTAGCATTGCTATTGTCTTGGCTAGACGCATTATTGATCCCCCTGGTAGTGGTACCTACTAGTCCTCCACCGAGTCTATGTCTGAGCAGAGTTTATATTGTGCACAGGCTATTATATATTTCACGGCAACCGTACACAAGAAGGTGCTCTCGGTAAGAATCCAGGTTAAATCGGGGAGGAGAAGTGACGGCTACTAGTACGAGGCCTTCGGTAAGAGTAGTAGAGTTAACTGTAGGCTATGGAGACGACATAGTGTTAGAGAACTTGAACCTGGAGTTTCGTGGCCCGGGACTCATACAGATCCTGGGTCCTAATGGTGCTGGTAAGACTACTCTACTAAAAGCAATATTGGGTCTCATTAAGCCGTTGAGGGGTAGAGTCTACATAAATGGCATTGACGTAACGGGGTCGCCAGATAAAGCTGGTTCTAGTGTAGGCTATGTTCCACAACTCTTTGTAACAGGGCATAACCCGTACCCTGTTACTGCTTGGGAGTTTATTGAGTCTTCTCTTCTCCTCTATCGCAGGTGGCCTAGGGTTTTCGTAACGTTAGAGGAGAAGAAGAGGATAGAATACGTCTTAGAGAAGGTAGGATTACCTAGAGAGGCTTGGCATAAGAGTTTATGGTCTCTCTCCGGTGGGCAGAGGCAGAGAGCCCTCATTGCTCGAGCATTAATCCATGATCCCGAGATACTAGTGATGGATGAACCATTATCAGCAGTTGACCCAGCGGGTAGGGTTGGGTTAGCGAGGCTTATAGGAGAACTAGCAGAGGAGAAGCTAGTAATAGTTACGAGCCATGATCCCATGCTCTTGTTAAAGTATACTAGTATGGTCTTATTGTTAAACCGTAGACTACACATGTATGGTAGACCGGAAGAAGTATTAACTATTGAGAACGCTAGAAGAATCTATGGTGAAGCAGCAATACCAGTAAGAGAGCACGTGCATATAAGTGATGCACACATCCACGCTTAAAGACGTTTTATAACGATAGTTATATAACTCTGGTTATATAACCAGGGTTATAGGAGTATAGTAGTGTTTAGCCCAGTTATCCCTAGAATAGAGGCTAGGGAAGTAGAGTCGGCGAAAAGCTGGCTACTAGTATATGGGAGAAGGAAGACTGGTAAAACATTTATGATTAAAAGAATAATGCCTAGAGCTAGATACTACTTGATAACTCGTGGTAGAAGCATAGTATTCAAGCAGACTCGAGAACTAAGCCTAAGCGAAGCAGTAAAAAACATTGTAAGAGACTTAAAGAACAATAAAACCGTAGTTATTGACGAGTTCCAGCGCTTACCAGAGGAATACTGGGATCTAATAGCGGCCCAGCATCCTAGAGGTAAGTTAATAGCAGTAGCGAGTAGCCTAGCAGTAACAAGAAAAGTATTCAATGAAAGAAGTCCTCTACTAGGAATAATGCTCCCACTAAGAATCGGTGTAGCAAACCCCTTCGACCCTCTTTGCGCGTTAATGAAGTATTTTAAACCAGTTGAAGCCATTAAATGGGCTATGATAATAAGAGATCCATGGATAATACCGCACCTAGACTTCGAGAAAGACATTGTAGACGAGCTATTATCAAAGGCTAACCGTATAGCAGAAGTAGCAGTAGGACTAGTTGGAGAAGTATTCATAGAAGAAGAACGCAACTTAACAACAACATACAATGCTATATTAAGAGCAATAGCATGTAATCAATGGAATACTAGTCTAATAGCATCAAAACTTGCTTCAAAGAAAATAATACCCGACCCTAATCCCTCAAGAATAACAAGCTATATCAAGGTGCTAGAAGAAGTAGGACTAGTAAGATCATGGAGACTATATAGGTCTAAGCAAAAATACCTAAAACTAACAAGCAGTATACTACAGCTAAGCCTATGCCTCGACGAAAAACTAGGACTAACGGAAGCCTATACAAGCGATGTAGTTAAAGATAGAGTGAAAGAGACAATAAAATCATTTCTAGGCTACGAACTCGGCTTCTACATAGTAGAACTACTAGCATTGAAATACTCGCTAACACCAGCCTACTATATAAGAGGCGGCGTAGAAATCGATGGAGTACTCTTAGACAAGCATAGAAGAC
>JALWGO010000134.1 GCA_027038805.1 Thermoprotei archaeon | reverse complement strand
CCCCATACATGTAGTTAGCAAAAGATTATTGTAACTCACCATTATAATATGGTGCGGGGGGTGGGATTTGAACCCACGCAGGCCTACGCCATCGGGTCCTGAGCCCGACCCCTTTGACCAGGCTCGGGCACCCCCGCTTCTTTTAAGGATTATCCATGTTTATTGATAAATGATTTTGTGGCGCCGGGGGCGGGATTCGAACCCGCGCGCCCCGCTCGGGGCAGTGGGTCTCCCGTTTTTGTAGCCGGAAATCTCGAGCCCACCGCCTTGGTCCGCTCGGCCACCCCGGCCTAGGGGATTCTCAGTTAAGACGGATTTAATAAAACTATATAGGTTTTCTTGAATTAGCTATGCTATTACTTTATTTGTTTCATAAGTTCTTCATAGGGTTCTTAAAACGTGTTCTCTCAAGCATGTTGAAAACTTTGCTCCATGCTGCTTCTCTATTCGGTGCACGTATATCGATTATTATATTACTATTTTTTACATGGAAGCGGTATCTTTTTGTACCTTCTATACTGTATTCTTCTATTAATTCTATTTCATCTTCATTCCATTTTCTTGTTTTATTTTCACTCATTGACACTCACCTTTCTCTTTTAATCTGTTAAACCCCTGCCCTCATCATTCTTTCAGAGATCGAGGGCTTCTTCATATCTCTTAAAGTATTCTTTTAGTAGCTTATATGTTTCCTCGAGAGATATGGGTAGTACTCTTGTATTATATATTGTGGTCATAAAGTTAGCATCACCAGTCCATCGAGGAACTATGTGCACGTGAACATGTTTTTCTACTCCGGCTCCCGCAGATCTCCCCAAGTTTATGCCTATATTGAACCCTTCCGGCTTAAATGCTTCTCTTAATATCTTTAATGATAGGTTAACAGTCTTGAATAATTCTAATAGTTCTGCATCACTCAGCTTTTCCAGAGAATCTACATGTTTATAAGGGACAACCATAACATGACCAGACGTGTAAGGAAACGCATTTAATACCACATAGACATTTCTCCCCCTATATACTATTAGCGATTCACTATCTGATTTCTTCGGTAGTACACAAAACAGACAAATATCCTTATCCTCGTGTTTAGTTAACGACTTTATGTATTTGGATCTCCAAGGAGCCCAAAGTATCTGAAAGCTCAATTACTCACCCTATAAGATTTATCCAACAGAATCGCTTATTCTCGTGTTGCTACTTATTTAATTAAGTTACTTATCCATAAATCTCTTACTATTAGTGTTATTATAAAACCTATGTATATGTTTATTAGGAATGGTATACCGTATGTAACCCATATATAAGTATCACTTGATATACACTCATTTTTTAATAGCTCTTGAATTTTCTCCACATATTCTTCGTATTCTTCTTCAATACCGAAAGAGAATCTTATTTTAGGCTTACTTTTACATTCGTAAAGAGTTAATGGATAGTAGAACTTCATCTTTACATAATCTTTTGGTTTAACCGGAATTCCAAGGAACATTAATAGGAGTTTTTGTCTTAAATTAATATTACCTGGAAGCTTTTTCCAGTTCTTCTTCAAGATATTATATGTAAAATAGGCTATTGAGAATATTAAGCCAGTCAAACTCGCATATAATATTAGTAATAATTGAGGAGGAATTAAATATATGTTCATAATATTCAAGGGAAAGAGCACTGAAAAAGTTATTAGAGCAAACATATCAGCTCCGCCAAAGAAATCAAATATATAGAAAATAATCGACAATATAGTAATAAGAATTACACCAACAATATAAGTATAAATGCTTCTAAGCGAAATATATTCTGAACTAATGTACTCTATATAAGTTAGCACTACAGCTAATGGAAGAGCTATGATCCAAACCTTTAATGGAACTTCTCTATTCTTTAAATCCATATAGGAAGTAACTCCCATTAATATAACTGCAGATAGTACCTTGAAAAGGAATATGTAAGAGATCACACCAAACATATCACTACTCCTTAGCTAGTAGAAAATCGGAGAGTAGCAGACATAAAAACATAACTCAATATCTAGTTAAAATTATTGAAGTACTCTATTTTAGGACCTAACTTGGAGAAGGAGTTTTATAAAAACACTACTCTTCCGGATCCCTTATACCCCACTCAGTTATCACAAACACCGCTTCTCCTTCTGGTAGATGGGGTGCATCTACTATCCTAGCAATTCTCTTATTACCACGACTTTTTCTTAATTGTACCCTTATACCTGGGGCATGGTAAAGTACATGTCCGCCTACTGGTTGTGTTGGGTCCCCATAAAACACGTCCGGTCGTGCCATAACCTGATTCGTTATTACAACTGCTACATCGTATATTTCCGCGAGTCTCATCAATTGATGCAAGTGCTTATTTAATTTTTGCTGCCTTATTGCAAGATTTTCCCTACCCGGATATTCCGCCCTAAAGTAACCCATTATGGAGTCAACTACAACTAACTTTATATTATGTTCGGGTACCAGCTTGAAAAGTTCATCAACAACTGCTATCTGATGATCACTATTTATTACTCTAATATAGAATATGTTCTCCATAACCTTGTCAGGATCAAGACCTAGAGCACGTGCCATCGACTCTATTCTTTCCCATCTAAACGTACCTTCAGTATCTATATATACTGCTTTAGCCTCTAATCCCCCTCGATCTTGTGGTAACTGTACGTTAACTGACAACTGATGGCATATCTGAGTCTTACCTGTTCCAAATTCGCCAAAGAATTCTGTGATGGTCCTTGTTTCAACGCCTCCTCCTAAAAGTCCATCAAGATTACGACTTCCTGTCGTTATTTTCCTAATACTTAAGCGTTCTTCTTTTATTTCCTTTGCTGTCTTGAATCTTATGTCAAGTGCTTCACGTGCAGCCCTTATTATCTTTTGAGCAGTACTTAACGGTATACCCGTAGAAGCAGCTAATTCCTGGGGAGTAGCAACAGCAATGGCTTCTAGCGTCGTGTATCCTGCATCCATTAATTTCGATGCTGTGGATGGACCTATACCCGGTAAATCTGTTATTGATTTTACTTTTTGTGGCATCTTTCTCCTCTCTGATTTTATACTTGGTTTTTAGTATTTTAAATCTTAGTGCAGTATTAGTGGTTCGGAAAAAGTTATAATAACATACATGGAGTAAACCGAAACTAAAAATCCTCAGGACCGCTGAAGGCTCTTCATAGTATGCAGTCATCTGTTCAGGGGTTCTATCCTCATCGGAATCAGCGCTTTGGCCCCTAATCATCAACTCATGTGAATATGAAGTATTATTACTATGTTGTCTCATCATCCTAGGAATATTTCCAGAATACCTATTAAATAGTTTTCTTCAAGAAAAATGATGGTAGGGAAAGATTGAAGTCAAGAGTAAAATATCTTGGAAGACATCTAATGATTAAAGGTGACTACGCAGACTTAATACTAAGGGGGTTAAAAAGAGCTACTATTAGATTGGGTATTATAAAACCTCGTTACAACGAAGTAATAGTACATAGTGGTGGAAGACCGATAGCTAAAGTATATATTAAAAATGTAAGATATAAGTTGATAAAAGAACTCGATGATAAAGATGCTCGTTTAGATGGATTCAAGAGTAGAGAAGAACTAATAAAGAATTTAAAACGGGTATATGGGGAAGTGAAAGACGATGATATAGTCACTATAATTGAATATGAAATTTTACAACGATTAGATAATCTACCTATAAAAGACCCATATCTGGGACTGGAGCCAGCAGACCTTGCCAGAATAGCCTTGCGTTATCTATCAGATCATTTAACAGAGAATGAAAAAAAGATTCTACTTGACCTAACAAGAACTAATAGCATAAGAAAGACGTCTATTAACATATTCAGGACATTAGATAAAAGATATATTATTAGAAAAGTACTTAGAAAAACCATAGATATGCTTAAGAAGAAGGGAGTTCTGGGAGAGAGACCATGACATGGATAGTTAAATGTGAAAACTGTGGAAATATTAGAAAAGTATATGTGAGCTACAATATCAAGAATTTAACAAAAATATACATATACTGCCCAAAATGTAGAAAAAATACCTTCCACATAATAATTGAAAAACAATAATGATGACGCGGGTAAAAATGACATAAAGGATGATTAAACCTGTCTCAGCTGATCATTATTTACGAATAACTTAGGGTCTTGTATTTCTATTCTTCGTTATATATTTGAACTAATAATTTACTGAGAATAATAATGTCGAAATAGTTTTATTAGTATTATAATGTAATTATGTTAACTATTCGATAAAAAATTATATAACGGTATTATAGTGAAAACATAATATAGCTTGAATACTATGTTTACAAGAGGTATCGGTTTATTGGTGTCGATCCATAGGACAGATATTTCAATGACGGGGAATTTAATGAGAAGTAATAGTCAATGCATTATAGTTATCAAGGAGCTAACTAAGGACTATTATAATATAAGAGCGGTCGATCACATATCATTCTGCATCAGAAAAGGAGAAATTTTCGGATTCCTAGGACCTAATGGCGCAGGTAAAACAACAACTGTTAGAATGCTTGTTGGACTAACACGTATAACCTTTGGAGAGGCATTCATTTGTGGCTATGACGTTGTAAGAGATTATCGACGTGTAAGAGAACTCATTGGTGTTGTCCCAGATGCCTCGAACATGTATTCAGACTTGACATGTATGGAAAATCTCATTTTCTCAGCTAAGATGTATCGTATACCTAGGAACAAAAGGAGGAACAAAGCTGAGGAATTGTTGAAATTCTTTGGCTTATGGAAATATAGAAACACTAAATTTAAGTATTTATCAAAGGGATTAAAACGTAGACTAACTATAGCTGCATCCTTAGTACATGACCCTAAAGTCTTATTCCTCGATGAACCCACTACTGGATTAGACGTAATGGGTAGAAGGGCTCTCTGGAAAAAGCTTCTCATACTTAGAGATAACGGTATAACGATTTTCCTAACAACCCATAATGTTCATGAAGCGTTTCAATTATCTGATAGGGTAGCAATTATAAATAAGGGGAAAATAGTTGCAATAGGTTCTCCAAGTGAGTTACAAAGAAAGTTCAGTGTTAGAGAAGTATTAGAGATATCCTTTTATCCTAATGACATAGGACCTAGTGATCTATATAATTTTGTTGATGGTGCTATTAGAGTTAATAGAAAAAATGATCACTTAGAAATAATCCTACAAGATGAAATAAGAGTATTGAAGGGACTCTTAGAGTTTGCTAAGAAGACTAATCACAGTATAACGATGATAAGACTCCGTGGTGCGGATGCGGAAGATCTATTCATTAGAATAATTGGTGAAGAAAATGCTTGAGGATCTTATAAGATCTTACCATATTGCTGTAAAAGATCTCAAGGAGTATTACATGAAGCCGGGAACTATTAGTTGGGGCCTACTATTTCCAATAGCGTTCACCTTAGCGTTTATGGTTAGAAGAGGAGGACTAACACCATGGCTAGCACCAGGAATGGTTTCTTTATCAATATTCTTCGGCTCAACATCTATGTCTGCTATGTCTATAGTTTTTGAACGTAGAATAGGATCCTTTGAAAGATTACTACTTTATCCTGCTAGCTACACATGTGTAGCTTTAGGGAAAACTCTTAGCAGCTTCTTTATGGGGATCCTCTCATCATTGCCCGTCCTTGCATTAATATTTATAATATTAAAAAATAGTATTGTTATTAATCCCGTATTATTAGTAATAGCTCTGATAACTACAACATTTCTGTCATCAAGTTTTGGAGTATTAATGTCGTTCCTTGTAAAGGATCCCTCCCAAGTAATGGTCGTATTCAATCTTATAAGATTCCCAATGATGTTTCTATCAGACATCTTGATACCAGCTTCCAGTATGCCTCAAGCATTGATTCCAATAATGTTACTACAGCCTTTAACCTACATAACTGAACTATTAAGATATAGCATTACTAGTTACTATGACCTAGTACCGCCAACTATATCGCTTATTGTAACAATAGTCTCATCACTGATCTTAATAATAACTACAGGTTATATAATTGAGAAACAGAGACCTTGAAAACATAAAAGTAGTAAAATAAGTATATGTTGCCAATTAATTCTTTGAAGAACCTCCTTTTATGAATTATATAAACATAACATATAATTTATATATCTTTTAATTGAATTCAATTAATCGTAATCGCTCTATGTACATAAGGGGTTATTATCATAGTTTTCTCATAATGGGATAGTAATCTAAATAAATTAATAGAGTTATTATAATGCATTATTGTATTAGGTAATAGTACGTATCATTTTATTTTATAGGCAAACTACAAATAGTAAATGACAATGAATTTTCTGTTAATTATTTCGAAGTTGAGGGAGTTGTTATAATAAAAATAAATAGTTATAAATAATTTAACCGCTCTCGCCGTGCGCGAGCATTATAGCATATTTGATTGCATCAACAATTTGTTTATAGCCAGTGCACCTACATACTATACCACTTATAATTTCCCTAATCTCGTCCTCGGAAGCTTTTGGCATGTTGTTGACAATCCAATGTCCGGCTAAGACAAAAGCAGGAGTACAGAAGCCGCATTGGAATCCGAATTTTTCTATGAAAGCCCTTTGAATAGGCGCTATTTTACCATCCCTAGTTAATCCCTCAACCGTGATTATTTCAGCTCCGTCAGCTTCCACTGCAAGTACTTGACAAGATTTAACAAGTCTATTATTCATTATCACAGTACATATACCGCATTCGCCTCTATAGCAATTTGCCTTTACACTTCTTAGATGTAATTTATCTCTCAACACATGTAATAGACTCTCTGATATGCTAACATCAACCTCTTTCTTTTCTCCATTAACAGTTAGAGTTATACGCACCATTTCATATCACCTTGATACCTTCAATTAGATATTTAAGAATAGCTTTAGTGCCAATTCGTATTAAATGCAATCTGTATTCTTTAGGTGCTCTTAGATCTATGCCTCTTTCACCTACTGGAAGACCATATTTACTTTGAGCTATTCCTATGGCCTCTTCAATGAGCTTGCTTAGGGGTTTATCTTGTTTAAATAGTTCCTCAGCCTCGCTGAGAAGGAAAGGTGTTTTTGATATTGCAGTATACGCTAATCGTATAATTCGCTTTGAGGGATCTCTAGGATACGCTACTAATGCGGCAATACCTACTAAAGCTCTATCTTCAATTGATCTCTTAAACTTTAGATACGAACTCTTAGCTCCCTCAGGAGGTTCGGGGACATGAACAGACACTAAGAGCTCGTTAGGTTTCATGACATTTTTCTTGTGGCCTAAGAAGAATTTAGTTAATGGCACTTTCCTCGAGCCCTCTTTACTCATTAAAGTCACATACGCGTTAAATACCATAAGCGCTGGTGGTAGATCAGCTTGTGCCGAAGAATTAGCTATGTTGCCACCTATAGTGCCCCTATATCTTGTCTCTATATCACCGATATTCGCTGATGCTTCCCATAAAGCTGTAAACTTCTTTTTAATTAATTCATTATTAATTATCTCTTCGTGTGTCACTGCGGCACCTATAATCAATTCATTACCATCAATGTACTCGATTTTCTTCAATTCTTTAATGCTAGTTATATCGATTAAATATTTAGGTATCGGTTTAATCTTCCTTGCCCGAAGAGCCCTTGTTAGACATGTTGCTCCCGCCTTTATCCTGGCATCTCTCCCATATTTATCAAGTAAATCTAAGGCTTCATCAATGGTTTTAGGCTTAAAATACTCTAGTTTCGGGAAATATTCTCTCCAGAATACAACACCTTTAGACTCAACTACACTACTCATCTAGCTCACCTCATAAGTTTAGTTCAAGAAATTTCTCGGCCTCTTCAAGAAGTTCAGGCCTCTTCTTCTTAATTTCATCAATAATCTTATCCGGACTTAGTGGCAATTCCGTTATCCTTATCTTCAATGCATTATATACAGCGTTAGCTATTGCTGCAGGCCATGCAAGCATGGCTAATTCACCTATACCCTTAGCACCATAGGGCGCATCTGATTGTCCAACCCCTAGGAATTTTATCTTGAAGTCTTTAGGTACATCGGCAGCTCTAGATACTATATAGTTGCTCAAGCATGGGTTAAGTAACATTCCTTCAGGGAAGAGTCCCTTATATTCGCCCTTTACATCAAAGAGTAATTTCTCACGAAGAGCAATATTAATCCCCATTACAGCACCGCCTATAACTTGACCCTCGGCAAGCCCTGGATTCAATGCAGGAGTATCAAACACTGAAACAACTTTAAGTACCCTAATATCACCTGTCAACAAGTTTATCTCTATTTCTACTGCTCCTGCACCAAAGGTATAGAATGGTGCTAAGTGGCCTTCTTCGAGTATTTGACCCGTTTCAGGATGCGTCAATACGTTTCTTTCTGGAACGTGTGCTCCAGCACCGATTAATGGACCCCCAATTGTTATTCCAGTTGGTTGCATGTATCCTAATGCTAGGTCCTTTAGTTCAACACATTTTTCTGGCTCTCCTTTAACGCATGCTTTACCGTCTCCTATTTCTATTTCATATTCCTCAACATTGAAGATCTTTGATGCTACTGCTCTTATTTTTCTCTTTAGATCATTAAGTGCGTTGACCAGAGCTTGGCCATCGGTAAATAAACCTCTAGAACCAACTGTTTGCCAGGTATATGGTACCATATCAGTAGATCTAATTGGAGCAACTCTAATTTTTTCAGGCGGTATACCCAACTCTTCAGCTACTATCTGTACTAGACCAGTTGTAGTCCCTTGTCCCATTTCACCGGTACCAATTAATAGATCTACGCCACCGTCTTCATTGAGTTTAACAATAGCTGATGAAGTGGCATTGGGAGGCTGGAATGGCCCTTTCCAGAATGCCGCAAACCCCTTTGCTCTAATTTTCCATGGTTCTCTTGGTTTTTCTGATGGTGTATTCCATTCAATAAGCTTAGCAGCCTCTTTTATTGCTTGTGCAGGTGCACCTGCATCCTTTCTAAGTAATTCATTTATTGCAGTCCTAGATTTCCCGGGAACAAAGACGTTCTTTAATCTAAATTCTACTGGGTCCATGCCGAGTTTATGTGCTAATTCATCCATTTGTGACTCGACTGCGAAGAAGAGTTCTTGCATTCCGAAGCCTCTAAAAGCTGTTGTAGGTACCTTATTTGTATAGACAGCATAGGAGTCCACGTGGATATTCGGTATTTCGTAGGGTCCAAAGGCTGTAAGCCCCACAGCTCTTGCAATGTTTACTGTATAGTCTGCATATGCACCTGCATCTAAATAATATTCACCATAATGTGCAACTAACTTTCCATTGGCAGTGACACCAGTCTTCATCTTAATAAGGTAACCAGCTCTCTGGGCCATAAAGAAGAAGTTTTCTCTAGCTGTAAGCCTTAGCTTTACAGGCCTTCCACCCAATTTCATCGATATAAGCACTGGTATGTGCTCTAAGAGTAGGCCCGCTTTTCCGCCAAAACCACCACCTGTTCTTAAATGATGTACTACTAGTTTGGTAATCGGTACTCCAAGTGATAGTGCCAAAAGATTTCTAACAGCAAATGGCGACTGATGCGATGACCATACTTCAATAGTACCATCCTTCTTAACTCTTGCGATCCCTGTCCAGGGTTCTAAGTAATAATGAGATATCATAGGTTCCTTGTAGCTATTCTCCACAACTATGTCGGCCTTAGCGAAGCCATCCTCTATATTACCCTTCCTCAACTTTGTATGGTGAGCTATATTAGTTCCAGGTTTTGGATAAATAAATGGCGCGTGTTTATACTCGGCTAAATTCTCGTGAACTAGGGGGGCATTATCCTTCAAGGCATCCTCTATTGTCAGAACATAAGGTAGGGGCTCATATTCTACAACTATCTTACTGGCAGCTTCCTCAGCTGCTTCTAAAGACTCAGCAACTACTGCAGCTACGGGATGACCGTAATATAGCGTTTTTTCTCTTGCTAGCACGTCTCTATCTGCCGCATAGATACCGACTTTAAATGGGAAGTCTTCACCAGTAAAAACTCTAACAACACCAGGTACTTTTAATGCATCACTATAATCAATTTTAATTATCTTAGCATGTGGATGAGGCGCTCCAACAAGTTTAACCCATAGCATCCCCGGTAACTCGAAATCATATGCATATTCGGCGTCACCTAACACTTTGTCAACATCAACTCTGGGGATTCTTTTACCAATATATTTCAATTCTTTACTGCCCAATCAAAATCACCTAGACTTGGAAAACCACGGTATATTTTAGGTCAGAAGAACTATTTAAAAGTTACATTAATTATGAAAATTGCAAACATTTAAAACTGAAATTTATACTCTTTGATAACCTAACTTTATTTCTCATAGATTTTCAACGAGATTCAATACATTAAAATAAATATATAATAGTAATTAATATTAACTAGCTGTGTAATATATTCCCTAAAGTAATATAAAGTAGAAATTTGCCATTAATCTAAATTTAACAAGTCTAAATTTTAACAATAATAAAGATTATATATTAATATACATTATTTGCTAATGCTAACAATTTTATATGCATTTGAACTTATTAACTATATATCTAATTTTACATAATGCCACATTAAAATATCCATTAATGACTATACTCATGGATTCACACTTTAGCTAGTTATATAATTTATAATTGTGATATATAGTTATCATTAACTGACTGTTGGCTAAAGCAACTTATTTTATTCTATCCAGTCTTTTACCATTATTTTTTCAGGAATATATTTGTCAGCTAGAAAACGTAGGCCTTTACTTGCCAGAGCTTCTATTTCTAGTTTAGCTTTTTTAGATAAGAATATATTTATTTCTCTTATCCATTGCTTTGTTTGAAACCATTTATAATTTACTATTTCCTTTGCTCTTTTTATATCTGCGGGTTTTGCCTTTATTATATAATGCTTTCTTTCTTTTTCTGTTAGATAGGGCCTCTTACCTTTTTGAGGGTCACCAAAGATATCGGTCATACTCACTCCTATAAACCTAGCACTTGGTGTTGCAAGTCTTTCACTCTCATAAGAGAGTGTTATTGATCCTATTTTAAAGACACTGTAAATATACCATCCATAAGGATCGGCGTCTGTTAATATATATACTGGTAATTTTAGTTCTTCGTTTAGTCTTCTAACAAATCTACGTGTAGCTCTATCTGGTTGACCCGCACTTGTAACTAAGATTACCTTATGTTTCTTCCAATAACCTATTCTATGCAACTGCTGAAATACAGCATCTTTCTCTATAACTAAAACATACTCTGCATCTACATCAAGAAATTCTATGAGGTCTGGTGTCGATTCTATGGCATAAGCTCCATGACCCATTTTACTTAAATCTATTATATCATCGCCACTTCTTATCCTCATATACCCTACAACTTTACCTTTTTCCTTACTAAGTATGAGCATTTCCTCTCTAAGTAATCCTAACAATACTTCTAAGTCTCTTATTACAGAATCAGATTCTTTCTGTTCATCCCACGTATTCTCCTCTCTAACTCTTCCCTTATGGTCTCTATATATTATTGTATGTTTACCTCTATAGTAAAGATCACGTATTGTAGGATATTCATCATTTAATAACGCCTCATAAATTATCCTTGCCATTAGCAATGTTTGCATGAATTTTCGTGCTTCATGTGCATCAAACATCCGCCGAGTAAGTTTTTGTGTGCCAAGTAATAATAGCTTCCTACTCTCATCATAAACCGTATTAGCTAGTGTACGCTTAGGTATTTCTAATAATGGCTCTTCTTCTCTTATCACTGATTCTATTAATTCATTAAATTTATCCCAGAATACCCTTAAAGCCCTTTTTCTCGCATGTAAATCAGTAGTAGAAAGTACCATAAAAATCACCATTAATTATGCTATTCTATTGAAACTATTATTTTGTTTATTAAGTCTCTCGATACCTTAACTTCACTTATTTTTCTTGATAAAATATTTAATAATTTATTTATTAACTGTTCCCTATCAACACGCTTCTTTTTTGTCTCGGGATCTATAGAAAGAGTCTCTAAGCTTAATGCAACTTCTGGCAAGTACTTCACGAACGTTGTTAACTTTCTATATGTTTCTTCAACCTTTTGTCTCTTCTGAATATATGAACGGAGTTTCCTTGCAACTTCTCTTAAGGCATTACGTACCTCTCGCTCAATCTC
>JALWGO010000133.1 GCA_027038805.1 Thermoprotei archaeon | reverse complement strand
TTAAGAGAACACGAAGAGTCTTGCGTGGCACATAACCCATAACGGCTATTATATCTGTCTGCCTGGGTGAAGGTGCGGGCAGGAACCCGTATCTCTCGAAGTCAAGGGGTGCCATGACTACGGGTGGCAGTTCTATAGCACCACAAGCTGAACAATAATGTATCATCCACATGGATTTCGAGCGTATCCACTTACTTAAACTAGTCTTGGCTTTTTCTTCTACTTTCTTACCACCTTTACCTTGAGGCTGAGAGTTAGGCTCAGACACGGGTTAATCACCCAGAGAGGAGTTTCAAGTATTCTTCAGCTACTTTCACATATTGTGTACGGGAAGCTGGGTCTATAAGGGAATGGATCGCGGGTTGAAGTAGGCTACTACTTATATAGTTATAGAGTAGGCCTGTTGCTATTACGAGTACTACGAGTACTATTATTAGTGTACTGAATGAAAGTGGGGTTTTCTTCTTCGCTACTGGTTCCTTGATCTCGAAATATGTTGAATAGAAGGCTCTAAGGAAGCCTACAAGCCCTAGGGCCGAGCCAAGCGCTATTATTGCTAGTAGTGGATAGTAGCCTACATCTAATACTGACATTATAAGTGATAGTTTTGCTACAAACAGGTTTGTAGGTGGGACTCCAGCTACTGCTAATCCGCCAATTATTAGTCCCGCAGCTAGTACTGGCGTTGCTCTCAACTGGCCCGTGAGCATATCTAATCTAGTTGTACCATAGGTGTGTTCTATTGCTCCAGCGACTAGGAATAGGAGAGGCTTTACTATTGCATGACTCATTACATAGAACAATGTAGCTTCTATGGCTAATGGTGTTCCTATACCAACACCTATGAACATGAAGCCTACGTCCATTATAGTGCTATAAGCTATTATCCTCTTCAACTCGTTTTGTAAGACCATTAATAGGCCTCCAACAACTACTCCAAGCGAACCAAGTACTAGTAGGATCCATTGAAGCCATACTGAATAGTTTAATCCTACTATAGTGTACATGTATCTTAAGACAACGTAAACTCCCATACCCTCCGCTATCGCTGCCAGGGTTGCAGCCACTGTTGCTGGGGCAGCAGAATAAGCGTCTGGGAGCCAGAAGTGATGGGGTACTAGTGCGGACTCTATAAGAAAAGCCCATACAGCTAGTCCTAAGAACAATGTAGCCGCGCCAACAATACTTGAGGTGTAACCATAGGTTATATCGAACCCTGTGGAAGCACCCATTAGTTGAGCTGCAAGGTCAGCCATGCTTAGAGTCCCAAAGCCACTGTATGCTAGGACAACTGCTATGAAATACATTGTGGATGCCACTGAGCCTACTATAGCGTATTTTATTGACGCGTCTAAGGGATAGCCTAGTTTTCGTTTAAAGGCTGTGAGAGCGTAGGATGCTATGGATGCTACTTCGAGCATTACGAATAAGTTGAACATATCACCAGTATAGGCTATCCCCAGCAATCCCGCCTCCAAGCCAAGATATAATGTATAATACCATTCATAACCTCCATATCTTTCTAGATAACGATAAGAGAATATATTTATGAAGGGAAATACAAGGCCTACTAGAAGACCCATGTAAGCACCTATCGCGTCTACTTCATAAGCTTCTCCTAGTGGAGGTGGGAAGCCAGCAAAGATGTAGTATAGTATAGTATTATTCGTGTAAACATAATATGCTACGAGGATAGCTATTATTGCATTAGTTGATAATACTAGCTCTGATAACGTGAATACGAGTTTCTTACTCTTAGTAACTGTGAAGAGTAGAGGAGTTATGAAAGCCCCTATAATTGCTATAATAGGGGCGAAGGCCGCGAGAGAGGAGATAAGCCAATACTCCATAATCCACACCCCATTATTAGGATAGATCAGGTAATTGTTCTCGTAGTTTTCCTTCAATTATTTTGACTAGTTTCCTATACTTCTTACCGGGATAAAATCGGCGTAGAATAGGGATAATAAGAGTGTCTATAAATATTTGGATTGAAAGTTCTTTACGTGAAAATACTTCTCGGTATGTTTTTGCAACATATTTTTGGATCATAAGTCTCGTATCCGGTGTTAGTAGTATATTCTTCTCGTATAAGAATTCTTCTAGCACACTAAGTACTATATTTATGCGGTATTCTACGGCATCTATGAATTTGTCAACATCATCAACAACTGTTACTAGCTGACTCAATACTATTCAGCCGTGATTCTAACAGAAGTTACAGACTATTAAATATTTTCGTAAGATTCACTGAAAATAACATAAGTTGTATATCCGGGGAAAAATAATTAAAATATGATAAATATAAATTATTCTCTCATATCTCTTACGAGCTTCTCTAAACGCTCTATAAGATGCTTCTTCAATCCGATAAATATTCCACCGGATTTACCGCCAACATAACACCAGGATTTCTCCATAGGCTTCATGAGCTTCGCTAGTACTGGATCCTCAATTATAATACTTAAGCCAGGTAGTAGTCTTGACAAACTTATTTCTATTCCTCTAGGATGCCATAGAATCCTATAGAACCCCCCACCTTTAGTAGGTATTATCTCATTGAGTTTTGGATGTTCCACGTCTATGTGTGTGACCCTTGCTCTAGAAAAACCCTTCAAGTGTATATATACTTCAGCGTTCTCTAATAATGTTCTACTAGAACCCGTTTTTACAAACACCTTGGCATTATGTAACCTTATTTTTCCGGGTGCTGGTCCCGTCATCGTTGCTTTCTTCTCCTAGTTTCTAGGCTTATTTTCCGTTCTATTAGGTTTCTAACTATTCCAGCGTACATTGGATCGGCGTAAATTCTCACCACTATATAGTATTTTGGTAGTCTCCTAACTATTGTATCCATCTCAGTTATCGTTACAAGCTCCTTGTTAGGCAGCATTACTTTTACTGCTGTTTCCTCTCCTACAACTGGTATTGAATCAACAAATATTATGATGGCTTTGGATGGTACTTCCTCAATTATCTCCTTATATACTTCAAGTAATTTTTCCTTCTCCTCCTCGCTTAGAGGTGTATCGGAGAGGCGTGAGAGATCGACTACTGTTTTAAGGCCTCGGCGGTTGAGGAAGAGTTTTATCATTCTCTTAGTATCATCGCTTATATACTCTGATGTAAGAGTATTGTATAGTAGAGTGTGGACCCAGTAGTCGTCCCAATAATAGTATTCTCCACTGTTAATTGCCTTGTATATCCAGTCTGGTTCGAGCTTCCATTGCTCAGATGTCTTTTCGTCAAAGAGGCTTTCGAGGATTAGTCTGAGGAGTGATTCGTATGCTATTATTGTTTTATGATAGTATACTGATTGATACATGTGTAGTCTAGCCGTATAGAAGTTTTCAACAGCATGCACTCCCTTATGTATTATTGCGAGCGAGCCATCGCTACTAACTGTTAGCGTGTCAATTATTCTATGTAGGTCTATTACACCATAGGTTACACCAGTATGCAGGGCATCTCGTGGCAAATAGTCTGCCCTATCAACGTCTAGATCGCTTCCTAAGAGCATATTGTATACTGGTTCTCTATGTCTACCCTCTATTATAGATATAATCTCCCATGGATCCAAACCATAATTAGATATAATCTCTGAGAGCTCGGGGTCCCTTAAAATAATATAGCGTGCTAGTTCTTCATGGCTCGGCCCCTTCTTCTTCATATGATAATATGTTTCTAGCGTATGACTATAGGGGTAGTGACCTATATCGTGGAGTAGGGCGGCGACACGAAGTAACTGTAGATCCTCCTCTGGTATATATCCCTCTCTAGCTAGTTTCTCAGCTACTATACCCATAACATACATTACTCCCAGGCTATGGCTAAACCGAGTATGAACTGCTCCAGGGTAGA
>JALWGO010000132.1 GCA_027038805.1 Thermoprotei archaeon | reverse complement strand
ATTACAATACTTGATAGGTTAACATAGCATGCTCTAAGCTTTTCAGCTAACTTCTTTGCTAGTAAGGTCTTACCTGTTCCAGGAGTACCAGATACAACTATGATCTTAGCCATACTTTTTCCAACCTAGGAGAATAGAGTCTATTGTTGTTTTAAAAATACTCCGTAATCAGCTAATGCCGCTGCAACTCTAACAGCTCTCTCTGGTGTCTGATAGCTTGGTATACCCTTCTCCTCAATCTTCTTGGCGAACTCTTCTGAAATAGCACCACCTGTAACGACTGCTATTATTGGTACCTGGTATTTTTTCCAAGCATCAACAATATAGTCTATAACGTATCCCTTAATGGAGGGTGGATGGGGCGGTGTTATAACCACTACTATATCGTAGAGATTACGTGATAATAGTTCTTCGAGAGCAATACGGTATCTCTCATCATCAGTATCACCCGTGAGATCTAGGGGGTTCTTTACTATTACGTGGGGTGGGAATTTTTCCCTCAATATCTTCTTTACTTCTTCAGGAGGCTCTGGCGTATCTAGACCATATCTCTCAGCAAAATCTGATGCTATTACGCCTTCTCCTCCAGCATTAGTTAGTATTAACAGTCTCCTACCTTGTGCTGGTCCAAGCATGATGAAGGCTTTAGCTATATCAAACATTTCATCCATAGTGTCTACTTCTATTATACCTGCTTGCCTAAATGCGGCACGGTAAATATTGTATCCAGCAGCCATTGCACCAGTATGAGAGGCTGCGGCTTTTTCTCCCTTCCTAGTCCTCCCACCCTTCAATACTATTATGGGTTTGCCCTTCGAAACTATTCTTCGAGCTACTTCTATGAACTTTCGACCCTTACCGGGCTTTAGCGCCTCAATATACATTAGTATTATCTTGGTGTTAGGGTCTTTTTCTAGGAACTCTAATAGTTCAACGTCTTCGACATCTATCTTATTACCATAGCTTATAGCCTTAGAGAGTCCCATGCCCTTTAAGGCCATCCAGTCAATCCACATTGACAGCATGGCGCCGCTCTGCGATATAATAGCTATATGTCCTTTGGGTGGCCTCTTTAAACGTTCTTCTGGTAGGAAGAAGGTGTCAACACCACTATAATTGTCTAGTACTCCTATACAGTTGGGGCCTATAACACGTATATTATATTTCTTCGCGATCTCTAATACCTCTCTCTCAAGCTTGGCTCCTTCCTCACCAGTCTCTGAGAACCCACCACTAACGATTATGGCTGCTCTTACTCCCTTCTCACCTACATCTCTCATTATCTTGGGTACAAGAGTGGCTCGGAGAGCAATTACTGCTAGATCTACTTCATCGGGTACGTCTAGGATGCTCGGATAAGTCTTGATGCCCAGTATCTCCGGGTATTTCGGAGTTATAGGATAGATCTTCCCCCTAAACTTCTTCTTCAATTGTTCAACGATAACGTACCCTACAGTACCCTTACGAGCACTAGCACCTATAACAGCTATCGACTTGGGATTAAAGAATAAGTGTAGCCCACTATCATTGTTCATAAGGTTTTCCACCAGGTATGGAATACTCATAAGGGGTAAAAATATGATGTTACTAGAGATGAGATAATCTAGACCAATTGTTAAGGACATAAACTAAGATATCGGATAAAGAGAAGATAAATCTTTTAAAAACACGTTTTTATTATATTTTGTCTTGGTTAAGACCAGTGTTTCGATACTTCTCCCTTGAACGATCTAAGAGTCTTTATTGCTTTAGCCCATTCTATGTAGTCTTCGTATACTTCCTCGTAGGGTAGGGGTATATCTGGGTCAAGATATATCACGAAGCGTGATACTTCATCATAGTCTACTCCGAGTTTAGAGTATTTTTCACGCATACGTGATATGACCTCCCAGACCCATTCGGGAGGTTTATCTTGTGTTAAAGCCATTTCACGTGTACACCTCTTTCTGTGAGAAAACTAGGTAGAGTGTGGGATTTCTGTGGTAGCTTCAAGGCATGATTGTCTCAAGATATACAAGCTTTAAATACTATAGCGTAAGCGTGGAGAACACGCTAAAAACTCGTAGAGTATAAGAGAAACAGAGGTAATGATCACGTACACTTAAATACTGGTAACAACTAGGTTCTAACTCCATAAAGAGAAAAAGAGTTTATATTGTAGCCCCAACATTCTTATCAAAAGAAGTGATGCATAATGGATATTTCGTGGAGAGACCTCTTCATAATATCGTTGATAGTATTAATAATAGGGGTTCTCACAGCCTCTTATGGAATCGTAGCGCGGAGTGAGGGTTTGATAATAGCCTCGTCAATCCTAATATTATTTCCAATACCCTTTGTGATGCTCTCATATAGAGCATTAAAGGGAGGAAGGGTTGGATCAAAAGATCTATACAATAATGCCATAATTGGATTATTAATGATAACTATTGTATCTCTTAGCGGCTACTTTCTCTTTGCAACAACGCAGGGTAAGGCTGTGAGTCTAGCAGTATTCCTGGGAACAATATTATCATTAATAATAGAATACATTAGTAAAAAGAGAGCAGAAGCAAAGAGTATGAGGGAACAGAGATAAAAACAGTTGACAGTAAAGAAGAACCCGTAAAAGCTACTGTAAGTGAAACTATAGAGCAGAAACGAGTTGAAGAAAGCTGAAAAACTTGTTTAACGAATCCTTAGTTATACTAGTTTTAAATGTGTAGGAGATAGGATGCCTTAACGAAGTCAGCCATAGTCTTAAGTCCAGAGGATGCTTCAACTACTCTTGGTGCCATATTGACTATGACTGCAGCAGTACCCTGGTCTCCGGGTGTGCCAGTGCTCCTCCACTTTACTGTGGGTTCGCCTTCTACTATTATCTCTTCATATTCTTCTGATCCGACTAGTGCGTGGAACTCTATTCTAACTATCTCCTTGTCGCCACTATAGCCTATACCCATACCCTTTACTCCTCTAATGGTGCCAGGTTTTATTTCATAGTATTGGGTCTTGTATTCCGCTTCAGATACTACTGGTTCTTGTTTCTCTTCAACTCTAGTTATCTTTAACCCCATTATTTTTGAGAGCAAGAATACTGATTCCGCGAAGCCCACGTGTGCTGTTATCTCGCCTCTACTCATCTTCTCATTGAATTCTTCTACTGTTAGACCTAATCCTATCTTTTTCTGGAAGCTCTTCCTACGTTTACCTGCATCTACTACTCTTATAGCTCTTATATGGTCTACTTGGATGTGTGGTAGGCTTAGGATTGCTGGTAGAGTATCTAGGAGGAAACCCGGGTTTATGCCAGTACCGAGAACTGTTACCTCATGTCTTCTCGCATAATTGTCTAATAATTCTGCTAACCATGGGTAACGGTAGTAGGGGTAGCTTAATGTCTCACAAGTCGATATAACATTGGCTCCCTTCTTTATAGATAGTACTATCTGGGGTAGTGCTTTATCAAGCCAACTAGTTGTAGCATGTAATACTATATCTGGTTTTACGGGCTCGAAAGCCTTGTCTGGATCCTTTTGAACTATAACCCCTAGTTTCTCGTCTAAACCTATAACATCTCCCAGGTCTTTCCCTACTTTCTCTGGGTCTATGTCTACTGCACCAGTTATCTCATAGCCTTTTCTCAAAGCATATCTCGCTAATAGGGCCCCTATAGGGCCTACACCATAGATTAGTACGCGTAGACTCAAAATAGACTCCCCGTGTAGTGTCTAAATGCTATGACTGGGTAATAAACAATTGTTTCGCTAATAAAAGGATAGGCTGTGGGAAAACCATGGTATGAGCTCAAGGCGGGTCTCTACAAGTATTCCTCAACTTTCTTGAGGAATTCCTCGAAGAGCTGTGCAAAGGATTCTACTTCGCGTAGAGTATGGCTGCCAGATAACATTAAGTGGCTTATAT
>JALWGO010000131.1 GCA_027038805.1 Thermoprotei archaeon | reverse complement strand
GTGATCCATCTGATCTTCTAGATGACTATGGTTATGCTGAGGAGCTTGGTAAGAGGCTTTCATCAATAATAAGGTTTCCAGTAGACATAGTGATTCTTAATCATGTCGGGGATATGGTGTTTAATGAGGCATTAATTGAGGGGGAACCAGTCCTCATTAGGGATTGGAGACTATATATTGGCTTAAGAATGCTAGCATTTGATCAAAGACGGTTCTTCAGAAAGATAAGTAAAGAGGTAAAGCATTGAATCCTTCCAAATATCTCTTCTGGATAATTGAATTAAGCGGAGACCTTGTTTTGCAAGTACTCTACTAGTGCTTCTCTAATTTTCTCAAGGCTTTCTTCTGGCTTATCGTAGTCGTACTCCAATAGTAGTGGTAGCTTAACGCCAAGGCTCTCTAGTTCCTCCAGCAATATTTCCATGAAGACTCCTCTTCCCTCTACACGTTTAGACTCACCTGCTTTCCGGGGATCTCCAAGCCATTCTGTACTACTGCTTGTATAGTGTACTCCACATGAGGGGCTACCACTTACGCCTATTATTCCAATGATGTTGAAGTTGTTCCGCTTGTACTCTAGTAAGTAGTCTATGATTGGTGCTATGAGGCTTCTAGCATGTTCTCTAAACCCTGGGGTATCATATTGTTCTTTAACCTGCCACCATCTACGGAGACCAGAGTGAAGGGTTTCGGGGCATGGTAACTGTATTATGCCTACTCTATACTCGTGTAATAGGTCTACGAGCTCTTTCACCATGGCTGGTCTCCGAGCTAAACCCCAAACAATACTATTCTGGTTTAATAAGCAGTGGGCTACCAAGATGGTCCTACGTGAACGATTATCGGATATTACTACCACCATGTAATCTTATGGAGAGTTGTTTAATGAACCTTACTAGTATTCAAGAATTCATAGATACTGTAAGCCCCGGGTAAATATTATAAAATCCAGGATAGTATAGGTTTAACGTAACTCTATCCCACCATAACAAGTGGTGGCCAAATAGTGGTAGAGGTAAAGATCCCGAGAGATCACCCGAGGTATTGGTCTCTTCTACTACGTGAACGAATAGTAGAGGGTATGAAGAAGGGTGTAGTCGTACCCCAGGGGCTCATAGCACATGGTAGAGGAGAATGTTTCGACTATATTATAGGTGAGCGTACATGGCCTCCAGCAGAAGAAGCCGTTAAAGCAGGAGTTGCTGCTTTCCTCCTCGCTAAACACCCGGTTATATCTGTTAACGGTAATACAGCTGTTCTAGTACCCAGAGAGATAGTTGAGTTTTCAGAACTTACTGGCGCTAAGATAGAAGTCAACTTATTCTATAGGACGAGGGAGAGAGAAGAAAAGATAGCACAAATCCTCTACGAACATGGTGCTAGAGAGGTATTAGGCGTAGGGGAGGATGCATCGGCAACCATACCCGAACTACATAGTGAGCGTAGAAGAGTTAGCCCCCGCGGAATACTTGTTGCAGACGTAGTATTCGTCCCCCTAGAGGATGGAGATAGAACCGAAGCATTGAGGCGTATGGGTAAGACTGTTGTTACGGTGGATCTAAATCCCTTCTCGAGGACTGCTCAGAAAGCCAATATAACTATAGTTGACAATATTGTTAGAGCAATGCCATTAATGATAAAATATGCTAGAGAGCTCAGAGAGAAGCCGAGAAGAGAATTAGAAAAAATACTAGAAAACTATGATAATAAGAAAATACTTGGTTCAATGATAAAGATCGTATTGGAGAGATTAGGCGAGCTAGCTGAGAAAGGAGTTTTCGTAGACAAAGGGTGATCATTGACTAGTTGTAGGGGCTTAGTCCTTATTATACCAGTTAAGGACAAAGTATACTACTAAGAGGCTAGGATACCCTAGGAGGTAATAGTATATTGGCCCGCGTACTCGTAGTTAGATTAGAGCAAGGCCTAGTCAACGGCTTACACGGAAAATACTATACGTGGAAGGGAGACTTTATTCCCGAAGACTTTTCAAGCCTAGAAAAACTCCATGAGAGAATTGATCCACAAATAAACTTTGTCTGGTGGGATAAGCCAGCACCAAATGTTCCAGCCGATAAGTTCGCAGTAGAATGGACGGGCTACTTAAGAGTTGAGAAAACAGGGTTATACCGGTTCTACATAGAAGTAGATGATGGTGGTAGGCTATGGATAGACGATACCCTACTCATAGATGCTTGGAAGGAGCAACCACCAACAGTATATCATAGTGATATAGTTGAACTAGTACACGGGCTCCATAAAATATTATTCCGCTTCTTCAACAACGAAGTCTTCGCCGTAGTGAGGTTGGGATGGATAACACCAGATGGAAAAGCGGAGATTATTCCAAGGGAAAACCTTGTAACAAAGAAGAGTAATACAATAGAGGTAAGAGGATTACCCGAGGAGTATAGGGTAGAGTTATGGAGTGGTGAATTACTATTACAAGCGACTGTGGAGAAAGGCAAAGCAGTAATGGGTGCATCAAAGCTAAAGGAACCCATAGATGCTTACTTCAAAATATATGACGAGAAAGGAGAACTCATTGGAGAATCGCCAGTGATAAGAGATGTCTGGGGTGGAGACGTGTTTGAGATAACAATTGGGAAGGAATAACGCCTACTTGTTCTCAGATGATGGTGTGCCTACCTCTATGTTTATCTTCAACAAGTCTTTTAGCTTTGATGGATTTATCTTATAGATATTAGCGTTAAGATTATCTGATCCCTTTAAATTATCTAGTGCGTCATGGCCATATGTTTCTAAGCCGAAGGTATCACACCACGCACCTATCAGTGAACCATTAATGAAGAGGATATGGCATTCCGTTTCCTCTCCAGACCGTATTCGTGCTAGTAAGGGCTCGTTGGGATGATCACTTTGACTCATTATGCGTAGGGCTTCAAGTATCTTATCAAGATTCGTTGATTCAAGCTCTATGATTTTCTCAGCATCCTCTATTAACGCGTTATTTGTTAAAGCCATCCTCCTGCCAATCTCAGCCGTCTCGTCTTTACCATGTATATGTGTTTCTTCAACACTAGCCTTAGTGGGCTCTGGTACAACTATATCTATGTCATCACCTACGAGCTCAATTACCGGTTTTTCAACATAGGTTATCTTAGTCTCCATTGGGATAAACAATGCTATTTCCTCATACTTAACTGGTCTATTAAGCCTACTCTCTGGATCAACATCTAGTTTCAATGTAACCTCTACTTCACTAGTCTTCATGAGTTCCACAACACCTACAAAAGAGGGAGAAGATAATACGTCAACAAGTCTCTTTAAGGCATTTCCGCCACGGTAAGTCTTGATATCCTCAATACTCTCAATACCGACTATACCTCCCTTAAGAACATAGAGTATAAAGGAGGCTTTTGTCGGAGCCGCTATATGGACCTTTACAATGCCGGTGAAATCCGAGTTCTTGCCGCATAATTCAGATAACTTTTTCAAAATATCGCTTTTACTTCCTTTTCCAAAATCTATCTTAGAACTATCCTCCAATACTTCTTTCTTTTCAGCCTCTTCAGACTCCTTTGTACGATCAATGAGCCCTTCAAATAGTTCTTCGTGCTCCACTAGGGTCACCTTATAAATATAGGAGGGTTTTCCACCGCTATTATTAGGGCCCGCTATTTTTAAATGGTTATCAGAAAAAGTTAGATACAATTTTAATACGTTGCTACTGTATTTGAAAGTATTATCCATGAGGATTATTTGCGAAATACTTATATAGAAGCACATAATAAGATAACGTGACACAACAAAGAATTGTAAACCGGGGTGACTATACATGTCCGAGATAGCAAGAAGAATCCTAGGAGAAATAACACGTGTAGAAGGAGTAAGAGCTGCAATAGTAGTATCACGTGACGGACTCGTATTGGATGCAGTTATTCCAAGAAGAGACAT
>JALWGO010000130.1 GCA_027038805.1 Thermoprotei archaeon | reverse complement strand
CTAGTGGTAAAATTCCCGTAAAGATATCTAGACTTATAGCTACACAAAGCCAGCTTGAATTCGTTGAACGATTCCTAGAATTCCTTAGAAAGCCGGACAAACTACTCATAGGCATAGGTGATCGCGGGCGGGGAAAGAGTGCTGGCCTCGGAATAGCCTTGGCTCTAGGACTAGGGGAGAAATACTATAGTGAGGTACCAATAGTAGCAGTAGAACCCTATGGTATACAGAGCCTAATGAAACTATTATCTAAAACCCTAACAGTTCTAGGATACAGGCATAAACGGGTATACGAGAAAAACCTGGTAACGGAGATTAAGGGTAGAGACTTCCAGTTCATATACTATAAGCCATGGGAACTCGAGAGAGGATACCGGATAATAGCCATCGATGAAGCAGCTTCAATAGGGGTAAGTAGGCTTAGAAGACTATTATCACAGTCTAGGAAAATAGTTGCGACAACAACGATCCACGGCTACGAGGGTTCCGGTAGGAGTAGCTTGAAAACAATTAAGAAACTTGTAAAACACTATACCGAAGCATTATTTGAGGAACCAGTAAGGTATCTGGAAAATGATCCCTTAGAGGAATGGCTCTACAATACCTTCATGCTGAACGCTGAGCCAGTAAGCATAGACAAGATAACTGGAACAAGATACCTAGAAGCAGATACAGAGGACTTAGCAAAGAATAAAGAACTTCTAAGACAATTATACGGTATACTCGTATTAGCCCACTACCGCAATGAACCCGACGACCTAGCACTACTACTTGACCACCCCAAACACTTCATACGAGTCCTAGTAAACCAGGACTCCCAGCCAATAGCTGTAGCACAAATATCAGTTGAAGAACCATTAACTCAAGCCCAAATAGAAGAAATATTCCATAGAGGAGGAATTCCGGGAGTATTATTAAAGGATAAGATCATCAAATACGGGATAATTGATTCCTCGAAGCTTAAGGTATGGCGTATTGTTAGAATAGCAGTCCTACCAGAGCATCAGAATAAGGGCTATGGTACGAGACTCTTAGAAAACATTGAAGAAGAAGCAATAAAGAATAGAATAGACGCTGTTGGAGCAATATTCTCGGGGCACGAGAGCCTAAGCTTCTGGCTTAAAAACAACTATAAACCCTACTACATCTCGCCACGCTATAACAGAATAACTGGAGAAAAGAATATTGCAGTAATAAAATCATTCAATAATCAAGCGGGAACGCTCATAGAGGAGGCCTTGAAGATCTTCAAGAAGAAACTATTATTATCGGCTCACAACATATATCGTGACCTAGCGTTAGAGAAAATAGGGAGAATTCTAGCATCGCTCAACGTGGAAGCCGATATAGGTATGAAGCTAACCGACGATGAGTTAAGGAGATTAGAGATATATTATAATGAAGGACTACTATACGAGTCTGTTCAAGACATACTATATAAAACCGTACTGATATTTTTCGCAGAGAATAAGAGATTACCTTTTAGCGATAATGAATTACTAGTAATCGTGGGTAGAACTCTTCAAGGAAAAACTTTAAACGAGATTGCAAGGATTCTGGGATTGAAGAAACAGAGGGTTGAAGAAATAGTTGAGAAAACACATAGGAAGATATCTAAGTATTATCTTAGCGGAGTTGAAAACAATCTCTATTTCCGAAAACTATTGGAAAAATAATGAGTTAAGCGGTAGTTAAAAATGTTTAAAGGAAATCTCTATTTCTTATTCTTATCTTTGCCCTTTTCTACTTGCTTCTCTTGTTTTGGTTCTTCTAATAGTTCCAGTATCTTTTTCTTGAAGTAGTTTATTGCTCTCTCAGTAAATGCTGGATCTATTTTACCGTGTGGTGTTAGTGTCTCGTAAATCCTCTTTGGTAGCCTTAGTCTTTCAAAGGTGTAGCCTAGCTCGAATTTCAGCTTGTATTTCTCCTTGTAGATTTCCCAGCCTAGCTGTTTCAACTGGTCCTCGCTTAGCTTTATTCCTAGGGGTTCTAGTGCTTTTGCCACTACATTGGGCTTGTAGACTCCCCTAGCGAAGAAGCATATTACTAGTGATGATAGTATTTGTCTCCATGCCTCCTCAGCCATTAGATCATCTATGACTTTTTCGGGCGTAGGATATTGTTTCTCTTTAAGCTTCTTTTGATCATAGCTGTAGCCAGCATTGTCTAGGTGACTGTGTCTTGCGCCTATTAGGTAGCCTAGATGAGTTGCTGGACCAGCATGGTAGCCTGGCATCTCGTTTCCTCCATAGGTTAGAGCGAAGTCTAGCCCATTGTATTTCCTGGCTGCTGCCTCGGTCCCCATTGCTAGGGTCTTGTAGAACTCGTTAGGCTGGTCTACGATGTATCTAACCATTTGTATATAGGTTTTCCAGTCACCCCATGTAGGCTCTACTATTGTCTCGTCTTTCCCTATTAAGCCGCGTATGAATGCCTCAGTAGTCCATGCTAATGCTACCCCCGTACTCATAGCGTCTAGTCCCTGAACCTCTACTTCCTCTATTAGTCTTAGTAGGCCGTCAGTATCTCCTACTCCAAGCATTGATCCTAGAGCATAGGTTGGCTCATAATCATATGATACGTATCTTGTTGTATAGAAGTACTTCTCATGCGGGTATTCTTCTCTAATAGCAGCTATGTGAATACACGCTACGGGACAGTGGCTGCATGCTACCCTTCGGGCAAGTCTTGTCTCGGCTAAGTGTTCTCCGCTTATATTTGCCGCATTCTCAAATCTATTAGATGTTAGGTTTCTTGTTGGGAGCGCTCCTATGGTGTTTAAGACTAAAACGTTGACCGGTGTGCCTAGATCATGGTATTTCTTCATAGCTGGACTCTTCACGGCGGCATCGTATATCTCATTATATACTTCACGGTATTTTCTCGCGTCGGGAACTGGTATCTTCCTCTTACCACCTATAACTATTGCTTTAAGCTTCTTGGAACCCATAACTGCTCCTAGCCCTAAGCGGCCGAAGTGACGGTAGGTTTCAGTTACAACTGCCGCAAATCTTACAAGGTTTTCTCCAGCTCTACCGATACGCATTATCGCTCTAGTACCGGGCCATGGTTCTCTCTCACGTAATACTCTTCCAACGGTATAGGTGCTACGCACACCCCATAGGGCTGAAGCATCCTTGAATTCTACCTTACCATTATGTATTGACAAGTATACTGGTATCTCACTAGCACCCCTAATGACTATTGCCCCGTAACCCGCCATTCTTATAGCAATAGCACTCCTACCACCAGCATGGCTTTCACCGAGATTGCCAGTCAGAGGTGACTTGAACAT
Source organism: Thermoprotei archaeon (assembly GCA_027038805.1). Lineage (GTDB taxonomy): Archaea > Thermoproteota > Thermoprotei_A > Sulfolobales > WANQ01 > JALWGO01. The sequence goes on along the minus strand of JALWGO010000130.1, from coordinate 9,113 downwards.
CGCTACAGTCTTAGATGCTACTGGATACATTGCCGAGAATACTCCTATCGTGAATATGATTACATTCTCGGGTCCAAGGGGGTCAGCATTGCGTGGTAGTTCTTCTTTTAATAGCTGGGTTGCTACACCGGTTCCGCCCAAGTATTTCTCGAATAATTCGAGTCTATCTTCAACCCAGTATTTCTTACGGGTGAGGTCTATGTAAAGGACTTTTCCTAGATCACGGTCAATTATAGGCATAGGGGATTCACCTCTTAGTCTCCTCTAATGCGAGAACCGAGTGGGGGCAAAAGTCAACGCAATAGCCGCAGTGTACACATATCACTGGCTTATTCTCATCGTAGTCCCAGAATATTGCTCCAAAGGGACATGCTTCGCGACAGAATCCACAGCCAATACACTTGTTGGGGTTTAATATTACTCCTCCACCCTTTCTCGGAACCAATGCTCCAGTAGGACAAACCTTGGCGCATGGGGGATCGGGGCACGCTCTACAGACGACTACTGTGAATCCTCTCTCGAATCCTCCAACGCTTCTAACATGGATTGCTGATTTCGCTAGTCCTCCTTCAGGGAATCGGCGGGCACAAGCAAACATACAGGACATGCAGCCGACACATAAGTCCGGGTCTACTACTACTAGTCTCTTAGCTGACGCCATTTCGTGTTCCGCCTCTTAGAAGATTCTATTTTTGTCTTGTAGAAACTATTATGCTGGATATTAAAGTAGTTTTCCATAAAAAACCATGTAAAAACTACTTGGACTCCTTCTTGAAACCGAGTACAAGGTATATAGAATTTGTTTTACAGGAAATAAACTTTATGCATGATGCCTTAACTAGTCAAAGCCTCCTTGGGCTTCCCTAATCTTCTTACGCAGTTCTTCTTTTCTAACGGCTTCCAAATGTTCTCTATCTCCTTGGGGTCCCTTTAGCCTCTGGGATAGATTCATCAACGTATCTTCCGGTCCATAACATACTAGAGTGTCTCCGGGTAAGACTATAGTATCTCCTCTTGGAGCACCTATGAACCTTTCTTCTCCATCTACTTTACGGTATATTGCTAGTACTAGTACTCCTTCGTCGTTTAGTCTTAGTTCTCTAAGCTTTCTACCAGCTAGCCAGCTGTTATCCTTGACATTTATCATTGAGATAGTATAGCCTTTGCTTAAGCCTAGTAATTGCTCATAATCATATATTTTTATATGCGTGAACCTCTCTAATGCGCGCTCTATAATCCAGCTTAAACCCCTATCAACGAGCTTTGATCGAGCGAAAAAGAAGAGTGCTGCCAACCCTATAGCCAGCCATATTGCTCGGTCAAGCATTTCCTGAGGACTTGTTCCCACAAAGGTTAAGACTAGAGTAGCCATTGCTGATGTTAGTCCAGCACTACCTAAGAGCATTAGTATTCTTATAATCCTCCTCCTAACGGGATGAGAAACCACGTATTCTGATTCAGAAGTTGTAAAGCCTACGCCGGAGAAGGCTGACTGTGCTTGGAAGGCTGCTACATCTCTTGATAGCCCAGTCATCTTTAATGCTACTGTACCTATACGTACCACTATTATTGAGAATAATACTACTAGTAGGAATGTTAATAGTACTATCAATTACTACACCTCTCTAACCCACTACTCCTAACATTGAAAAAGAGTACTCGGTGCCGTATAAATATTTGGTCAATAATTATAAGTTGATATAGTAGACCTGGAGATAAAGACTCTACCCTATAGTAGGCCTATAGGTATCCCATCCCCCCTAATATCGGTAAACCCGGCCTTCACCTCACCCTTAACCTCCACTATCGCCGCAACCCCTAGTCTCGAGGGATAAGGTTTCCCTACTGTCTCGTAGTCTTCTAGTCCTCTAAGATCCAGTCCTCTCTCATACTCTATTCTCCTAGACCATGGATGCCATATGAATCTTGGATACTCTATTGCTTCCTGGGGGCTTAGCCCATAGTCTACTATACTTGTTACTAGCTGTGCATGAAGGAGTGGCCTATAATGGCCTCCGGATAAACCTATCGCTAATACGCGTCCCCTATCCTCCATAATTATCGCGGATAAAGTGTGCATAGTTTTCTTCCATGGTTCAAGTCTATTAACATGATATTCTCTAAGACTAAAAGATGATGCACGCGCATTCAAGGTTATATTGAATACTGGCTCTGTTACATATGATCCGAAGGGATAGAAGAGACTCTGTATTCCAGCTATAACCCATCCATCTCTACCAGCTATAGCGTAGAATGTAGTGTCGCCACTCGCTCCATAGGGTTTATTGTCCATATTTTCTTCTTGGAGCTTCCTCCTCACCTCTCGTAGGAATTCTCTTTTTAATAGATGGTTAACTGGGGTCTCCATATGTTTTGGATCAGTTATATAATTATCTCTAATATAGTATGATACGCGTGCTGCTTCTAGGAGCAATCTTATTCTTTCAACGTCTTCTATCCTCGTGGACCATAGGTCTTGTTCTTCTACTAGTTTTAACAAGTGCAGAGTTGTTATTCCCTGCGTGGGAGGAGGCATCTCGTATATTATTCTATCCCTATAAGTTATGGATAAGGAGTCTCCTATACTAGCCTTATAGTTCTTCATATCCTCTAGGCCTAATACTCCCCCAAGACCCTCAACGTATTCTGTTATTCTTCTAGCTATTTCACCCTCATAGAAGCTTCTAGGGTCTTCTCCAATCAGGTAGAGAGCCTTCGCTAATCCCTTGAATGAGATTAGTTCTCCTTCGCCTAGAACACCTCTACTATAATATGTTTCTCTTGACCCAGGGTCTCTTGAGAGCTCCCCGTATAATTTCTCTAGGAAGCTTGCTAGTCCACGGGTTACGGCAAAGCCCTTATCGGCTATCTTTGCCGCGTAGCCTACTAGTTTACGCCACTCAATAGAACCCCATTTCCTCCACATCAAGTACAATGCATCAACCATGCCTGGAACATTAATTGATAAGGGGCCATGGCTAGGCATAGAAGAATAACCTTTCTCCAACAAGAATTCTCGAGTAAGACGCTTAGGAGCATAACCACTACCATCAACAAAGTATACCCTACCATCTGGGCTTCTTAGTAAAGCAAAATAGTCTCCACCTAACCCGCCGAGATGGGGTAAGGTTACTGCGAGGGCAAGGCTAGTAGCAATTGCTGCGTCAACACTATTCCCCTCCTCTAATACTCTAGCACCTATAAGTGATGCTATTGGATGCTCAGAAGCTACTACTCCACTTGTAGAATAGAATGGAGACTTGTAGGGCATATCTCCTCCTCTCAACGTGTTTCATAGATTATTTCCTTGTTCTGGCTAATTAACAATACGTGTTGGATGATGGGAGAAGATTGTTAGTCTTTATTATTTATTAGCTTCCAAGTCAAAAACTATTTCTGTAGATATATCTGTAGAGGCATATCTCCATGACTAGTCAAGGAGGATTCATACCCCTAACTAGGCTTCTCTCACTAAAGGGTAGGAGGGCTCTTGTAACCGGAGCTGCTTCTGGAATAGGTGAAGCAATATCCTTGAGGCTAGCTGAAGCTGGAGCAGACTTATATTTAGTAGATATAAATGAGGAGGGCTTAGGGAGAGTTAGAGACCGTGTTAAAGAGTTGTTTAATGTTGGAGTAGAGGCTTTTAGAGTAGATCTATCAGTAAAGAAGGAGATAGACGATTTATGGGAGGAGCTTAAGGGTAGAGAACCAGATATTCTCGTAAATAATGCTGGCGTATACTTGTTCCACGACTTTCTAGAAGTAGACGAGGAGTTATTGGAGAAGACTCTTGCAGTAAACCTTAAATCAGCTTTCTGGATGAGCCAGCACATGATAAAGAGTAGGGGGAATAGGGGAGGCATAATAATAAATATAGGGTCAATAGAAGCAATAATCCCCCTTGCAAGAGGACTAGTCCATTACGATATAAGCAAAATGGGGATCATAGCCCTAACAAGAGCCCTAGCAAAAGAATATGGTAAAAAAGGCTTCAGAATAAACGCGGTAATTCCAGGAGGAATAAAAACGCCAGGAGTGGAAAAACTAAAACGAGAAGCAATACTCAAATTAAAGATAGACCTAATAAAAACAGGAATAGAATTCCTAAACCGTCTCCCACTAGGAAGATTTGGAACACCCGATGAAGTAGCGAGGATAGTACTCATCCTAGCAACAGATATAACAAGCTATGTAAACGGAGCAATAATACCAGTAGACGGAGGATTCCTAGCGGCATAAGCAATGACTGTCACCTATAGCAGATTATTCAATTCTTTTAAGAATCAAGCAGTAGGTTAATAGGTAATACATAGAATAAAGATTCATGTAAGCTCATTAATTGAACTACACTAAAGAATTATAACAGTAACAATACAGACTCGATAAATAGGAATTGAATGTACTCAGTAATTAGCGTATGCTGTCTCTCTATGATATAAGCGTTCTATTAGTACACGGCAACGTTCTGGTATTAAGTATATTATTCTATACCTTTTCGTAACTCTTTCACTATACTTGCCTCTAAGTGGTCCCCTTAAGGGTTTACCTGTATAGGGATTATTTGCTATTTCAACTAGTTTTTGCTCCGGTATTTTCCTATAGTTATTTTTGAGGTTCTTAATATCCCGTACAAACCTATTCGTTAGGTTGAGTTCATGGTTAAATTCATGTTTGTTCACTATAGAGAACCTCCCGTAAGGACTTGAGTGTTCTATGTGAGCTATGAACATCTTTATTGTCTACGGGTTCGAGCATTAACTCGAATGTTATAGTATACACATCTATTATCTCAGCATACTTCTCTAAGTGTTCAGCAAGTTTTCTAAGCTTATCTGGATTAGAAGTCTTATTTATAGCACTTAGTAGGAGAACTAATGCTAGATACACTCGAACATATTCTATGAGATCATCTAAGTACTTTGTTGCAAACACCACCATTATATGTGCAAGCTTGTCTGGTTTCTCTATTATTAACCTAATCTTAAATAAGTCATGCTCAATTAACGTTTCAAGGATTTCATCTAAGTTTATACCATGTCTTGAGAGTTTTTCTTTAACAGCCTCAATACTATCCACAATGATTGTTAGAAGACTACTAGTAGTCTTCTTATATTTCTCTAGGATCTCATAACTGCTAGCTAACATTAATAAAAATACTCTATTATCACGGAATACTTTGTCTACTATACTGTCTAACCTCTCGGGTTTAGAGACTACTTCATTTATATAGGGCTCTAAGATGCTGAACAAGCGTTTTGTGGTCTTAAACCGTTCCTCATATGATAATATTACAAACGGTAGAGAAGACACCCAATACACCTTTAGTTACTGCTAAACCGTTAAACAAGACCCCATGATGGTATATAATCATTAAACTCGTTTCTCTTGTTTAATCCTAGTCTAATCATACCTATACTTGTATTTAAAGCTTTAAATAGTATTTACTTTATTATCCATAATTCAAAACAATAAGATCACTACTTTAATATGCCCAACACCTTTAACTAAAGTCTGAGAGAATGATTAGGAGACTTGTTTTGGTGCGGGGGGTGGGATTTGAACCCACGCAGGCCTACGCCATCGGGTCCTAAGCCCGACCCCTTTGTCCAGGCTCGGGCACCCCCGCACCCTTGGGGGAGGAGTCGTGTTTTTGTTTGTTGGATGGGGGTTATATTCCTTTGTGTTTGCTGTTCTATGTTCCTTTCCCACTAGTAATTGCCAGTTTTAGCTTTATTGTTTCCTTAAACACTTAGTGCCTTCGTATTAAAATTCTTAAACATCATATAATGACCCCTTTTCCTTAGCTCCTTAATGCTCCTTAGCATAACTATCATTACTAACTAGATATAAACTATAGCATAGTATCCAGTATTTCTTTCTAAAAAGTATTTTAGGCTTTAATTGATTAATTGTCATTCTTGTTCAAAATGATTATGAAGGCGCCTTAGATATTGTTTGTGTGTTCATTTACTTTTCAGATTTTCTTAGACTTGTACTTTACAATAATATTGAAGATTATTTAGTACTTGAAAGATGCTTATAGTTTTTGAATAAGATGTAGTAAAATAATTAACAATTAGAATATGTTAGAAACAATAATGGATTCGGATACAAGCTTAGCTCGATAAATACATTTTTATATGGCATATTAAAGATATTGAGGAGAACCAAGAATACTATAGTAATAAACTGGTTTTTAATTATAAAAATATTGAAAAACCTAATTCATTACACTATATATGATTGTTAATTATTTAGTATATTATCATATCACTACTATGCTTAGCTGTCTATATTTGTGAAACATATTAAAGCATTAATGATAATATTAAAATTTAGTAGGAAGGCTAATGAATTATTATAGAGATATTATTGTTTTCTTTCTCCTTCTATAATAATAAAATCTGATCCTTGTTTTAGTATCTTGATGTTATAGTATTTCTTTACTTCCATAATCCATTTATTGTAAAGTTTTCCACCTATATCATGCAACTCAGCAGCGAAACCGTACATATAATCCTTTACAAAATCTAACTCATTCAATAGATAATACTCGCATCCCTCGCAATCCATTTTCAAAAAGAATTCTTTTAAATTTGTATTCTCAATTAGCTCTTTAAGTGTGACAGTCTCAATATTTCCATCACCACTAATCCTGGACATTAAACCGTTTTCGATAACTCCTACTCTCTTCTTCTCCGCATGGTATGCTTTGTTTAACAATACAGCCTTCATTGCTCCATTTAACATAGTGTTAATCTTAAGGTATTTGAAGAACCTTGGTGTAGGTTCAATCGCAATTACATAATTATGATGATATAAATAGTAGAGTGTTGTATCACCGATCCATGCACCAATATCTATCACAACACTCCTTTCTGGAGGTTTACCGTATATTTTCCTATCAAAGAGATTGCGTAGTGAAACCATTGCATGGAGAAGATACTCCTCTGGAACAATTACACGAATACCAGTTTTCTTGTATTCAACAAAGCAATCACCAATAAAACAAGCGTATTTGAAGCCAAAGAGGACTGCATAGGCAATCTCACGTAATGCTTTCTTATTTAGACGGATGCCCATGTTCTCCATCTCTAAATAAAATAATTTGTGCTTGACTTTCTTGTATAAAGTTCTATAAGTAACGGTTTAAAAATGTTAACAACATGGGTTTTCCTTTAAAACATAAATTCTCCATAATTTTAACTGTTTTTAATAACGTTAGATTAATTTTATCCATTATATCTATTATTTTCTTGCAGTAGTCCCGCTTCCTTAATATAGTTATTTACTATAGATTTATGTTTTTAGTATTACTACGTTGTCTTGGATTCGTATTAGTTTTTCTTGTTGGAGGTTTTGTAGCGCTTCTTCATAGTATTTTGGTGGTGGTTCTATTCCGTACCATTCTTTGAATTTTTGGGCTAGCTCCTGGATTGTTATTTTGTCTGTTTTGCCTGCTAGTTCTTCTTTTATTATTCTTCTTATGAATTGGGTTATGTCTTCTAGTCTTGTCCATGGGTACTGGAACCATATCCATTCTTTTACTTCTACTGCATAGTAGTCTGGTTTTATCTTTGCTACCGATGATATCCACTGCATTGCTGCTGTTCGTAGTTCTGCTGGATGCCATTCTTTTTCTATGAATTCCTTTGCTAGTCTAACCGACTCTCCCGTGTCAACTATATCGTCTACTAGTATTGCCTTGTATCCGGCTAGATCTATTCTGTACTGGAACTTTATGATTGCTTTTTCAGCCATTTTCGCCGCTTCTGTCCAGTGCTGGCTTTGTATTGAGACTAGGTTGTCTACTCCAAGGAAGTCACAGAGAAGTCTCGCTGGAACATATCCCCCTCTAGCAACTGCTATTATAATATTAGGCTTGTATCCCGATCCCTTTATTTTCTCGGCTAGAAGGCGTGTCCACTCTACTACTTCTTCCCAAGAAACGAGTTTAACCGGGATTTTTGCCACGAGATTCCCTTGTAGGGGGGTAGGGCATGCCTAGAAAATAAATATAACTATAATTATTCAACATAGAATATTTTGTTGTTAAAGTATTCTTCGAGTTTAACTTATTTTCCCCAACTCATTGTAATATCTCCTTGGGATAACGAGTATGGTTTTCCAAGTCTTTAAGCCAGGTAAACATGAAGCTGAAATAGGGGTTATTGGGGGAAGCGGTCTCTATGACCCGGGTATTATTGAGGAGCCAGTTGAAGTAAAAGTCTATACACCTTATGGTGAGCCAAGTGACTATGTTATCGTTGGGAAGGTTAAGGGTAGACAGATAGCCTTCCTACCACGCCACGGTAGGGGGCACAGAATCCCTCCTCACCGAATAAATTATCGTGCTAATATCTGGGCTTTAAAGATGCTTGGCGTTAAATGGGTTATAGCTGTTAGCGCTGTCGGTAGCCTACGATGGGACTATAGGCCAGGAGACTTTGTGGTACCAGACCAGTTCATAGATATGACTAAGAAGCGGGAATACACGTTCTTTGAGGGTGGAACAGTCGCTCATGTTAGTATGGCTGACCCCTTCTGTGAGCACCTACGCAAATACCTTATTGAGACTGGTAGGGGGCTCGGGATAACAGTACATGATCGTGGAACATACATCTGTATAGAGGGGCCTAGGTTTTCAACTAGAGCTGAGAGCCGTGTATGGAAGGACGTATTTAAAGCAGACATTATTGGTATGACACTTGTACCAGAAGTAAATCTTGCATGCGAGGCACAGTTATGTTATGCTACACTAGCAATGGTTACAGACTACGATGTATGGGCTGAGAAACCAGTAACTGCTGAAGAAGTTGCCCAGGTTATGGCTGAAAACGTTGAGAAGGCTAAGAAACTATTATACGCTGTTATACCCAAACTCCCTCTAGAACCAGATAAGGAGTATTGTAGCTGCTGTGAATCCCTAAAATACGCGGTGATATAGAGGCCTTGAAGAAAACTGAGAGAACCCTAGAGGAAGAAGTCAAGCGAATCGAAGAATGGGCTAAGAAGTCTTCAGTAGAGGCCACAAACTTTGTTGCAGGATCTAATAGACTCGCTATAACGTATACTGGGCTAGGTATTGTTCCAGCAAAGATTTTTTCATCTTA
>JALWGO010000129.1 GCA_027038805.1 Thermoprotei archaeon | reverse complement strand
TCTAAGAGAAATATTCAAAGAAGCTGAGGAAAATGCTCCAGCAATAATATTCATAGACGAAATAGATGCAGTAGCACCACGTAGAGAAGAAGTAACTGGTGAAGTGGAGAAGAGAGTGGTAGCACAACTTCTAACATTAATGGATGGATTGAAGGAGAGAGGAAAAGTAATAGTAATAGGTGCAACTAATAGGCCTGAAGCTGTAGATCCTGCTCTCCGCAGACCAGGTAGATTCGATAGAGAAATAGAGATACCGCCGCCAGATAAGAGAGCTAGAAAAGAAATACTTCTAGTACATACACGTAATATGCCATTAGCAGAAGATGTTGATCTAGACAAATTAGCAGAAATGACCCACGGCTATACTGGCGCAGATATCGCTGCACTTGCAAAAGAAGCTGCAATGGCAGCACTTAGGAGATTCATTAAAGAAGGCAAGATCGATGTAACAAAATCAATACCGCCCGAGAAACTAAGAGAACTAAAAGTAACTATGAAGGACTTCCTAGAAGCAATGAAATTTATCCAGCCGAGCCTAATGCGTGAGATTTATGTTGAGGTTCCTGAGGTTCGTTGGAGTGATATTGGTGGTTTGGAGGATGTTAAGCAGCAGTTGAGGGAAGCCGTTGAATGGCCACTAAAACACCCGGAGATCTTCGATAAAATGGGGATAAGACCGCCTAAAGGAATATTACTCTTCGGTCCTCCTGGTACTGGTAAGACTTTGTTGGCTAAGGCTGCTGCTACTGAGAGTGGTGCTAATTTTATCGCGGTTCGAGGACCAGAAATACTAAGCAAATGGGTAGGAGAATCAGAAAAAGCAATAAGACAAATATTCAGAAGAGCAAGACAAGTAGCGCCGACGATAGTATTCTTCGACGAAATAGACTCTATAGCCCCAGCTAGAGGATTTAGACATGATACAAGTGGTGTAACCGATAGAATAGTAAACCAGTTGTTAGCTGAAATGGATGGAATAGTACCGTTAACAAATGTTGTCGTTATTGCTGCTACTAATAGACCCGATATCCTTGACCCAGCATTGCTAAGACCAGGAAGATTTGATAGACTAATCTACGTACCACCACCAGATAAGGATGCTAGAGTACAGATATTTAGAATACATACACGTAACATGCCGTTGGCAGAAGATGTAGATCTCGAAAAACTTGCTGAGCTAACTGAAGGATATACTGGTGCAGACATAGAGGCTGTTTGCCGTGAGGCGGCAATGATAGCTCTTAGAGAAGAGTTTAAGATAAGACCTGTACGTATGGAGCACTTCTTAAAGGCGATAAAAACCATACCGCCGAGTCTATCAAGAGAGGATATAATGAAGTATGAGAGACTGGCAAGAGAACTCAAGAGAATGGTTCTCTAAGACGATAATATTTTATCACAATAATTTTTCACGTAGAGCTGGATTTTTCTATTAGAATTTCTAAACATATTCATGTATGACAAGTAATAAAAACAAGTCCTCCTATCCTATTTGAGGGTATATACAAGGGTGACTGCTAGTGTCTAACGATGAAAACGAGGTAACGACGACTAGAGAAATCATAAAGAATTATTCGAGTTATGTTCCAGCAAGTTATACCAGACTCCTTAAGAAGCTATTCAAAGACATGGAAAATGCAGTTAAAGCACGCCATAGAAGACTACTAGTAGTTAGTGGAGGGGATCCCCACATAGTAGGAGTACTAGTAGCTAGAGCTCTTCTATCATTTGATAGATTCTATAGGGTAAAGTTGAAGAGAGATGAAGAACTGCCAACACTATACGTGTTTCACCATGAATTCGGTGATGCCCGCATACGCAAAGATATCGTGAAGGAGATAGTTAAAGGAAAAGCAAAGAATGTTAAACTAAAAATAATAATGTATGAAGAAAGCGAGGCTTATCTCGGTACAACATTTAAAGCACTAGTATTAGACTTAACCAATGACCTTAAACCAAACGACCTAGGTAGACTTGTTGGGACAGTTGAGGGTGGAGGACTAGTAATATTAATGACACCGTCTTGGGGCAAATGGGATACCGTTCTAACATTATTTAAGAAAACATTAACAGTACCCCAGAAACCAGAGCCAAGACATATTTTCATAACATGGGTTAAAAGAAAAATAATGGAGTATCCTGGCATTTATGTATATGATGCAGATAATAGGAGAACATTAAAGGCTCAACCCTACGAAGGTAAAGAATACGTTGCAAGAGAATTAAAGATACCAGAGAATAGGCGATTCCCAATAGAGGTTTACAAGCAAGCTCTTACTCAAGATCAAGTGAACGTTATAAAGATTCTAGAAGAACTAATAGAGAAACCTAAAAAGAAGAAAAGAATATCCGTTGTAATAACAGCGGATAGAGGTAGAGGTAAATCATGTGCTACTGGTATAGGCGTTGTAGGACTCATACACGAGTTATCTAAAGTTAAACATCGTGTGAGAGTCCTTGTAACTGCTCCGAGTTCATCTAATGTACAGTCCCTAATGCAGTTAGCGATGAAAACTTTAGATGAACTAGGCTTTAATTATAAGGTCATAAAGAAGGGAGGAAGAATAATAGAATTAAACGGGGACGGATTCAGTATAGAGTACTGGGAGCCAATAAACATTCCAAAAATGAGTGCCGACATCGTAGTTGTAGATGAGGCAGCTGGAATACATGTACCACTACTCCACTCTATATGGCGTAACCATAAACGAACAATATTTGCAACAACAATACACGGATACGAGGGAGCAGGTAGAGGATTCTCTGTAAGATTCCTTAAAAGATTGAGAGAGGACCCCAATACAAAACTCTATGAATACGAAATGGAGGAGCCAATAAGATATTCCAAGGACGACCCCGTAGAGATATGGCAGTTCAAAACCCTTCTACTAGATGCAGAACCAGCTGAACTAGATGAATCGGATATAGAAGCAATAAAACGAGGAGAGTTCAAGTATGTTAAACCAGACCCCTACTGGCTCTTCAGTAAGGAGGGGGAGGAAGTCTTAAGACAATTATTTGGAATATACGTGCTAGCTCACTATCGTAACGAACCTGACGATCTCGGAATGATAGCAGATGCTCCACACCATAGTGCACGTATACTTGTATTGCCCTCGGGTAAGGTTGTATGTTCGGTTCAACTAGCCGAAGAGGGCCCCATACCAGAGGATATGATAGATGATCTACTTAAGGGAGGACGAATACCAGGCAACATTATACCAGATAGATTCCTCAAGCATGTGAGGATAAGAGATTTCGGTAAAACCGTTGGGTGGCGTATTGTTAGAATAGCCACTCATCCCGACGTACAGAGTAGGGGTATAGGGAGCCGCATGTTGGAAGAAATATACAAAGAAGCAGTAGAGAAAGGCTATGACTGGGTGGGAAGCGGATTCGGCGTAAACGAACAATTACTTAGATTCTGGTTGCGTAACGGGTTTAAACCAGTACATTTATCACCTGATAGGCACCCGATAAGTGGAGAATACACTATACTAGTATTAAAACCGATATCAAGTGAAGTAAGAAAAATGGTTGAGATAGCAAATAAAGAATTCCGATGGAAAATACTCCACAGCCTACAAGATAACTATAGGGATCTCGAAACAGAAGTAGCATTAATGATTCTTAGAGAAGAACATCCAATAATACCCGGCTACAAACCTAATCTAACGAGAATACAGGAGGATAGGCTATGGATATATTCATATGGTCCCATGACCTATGAAGCAGCATGTGACCTCATGTATGAGCTCGCCAAGGCGTACTGGATAATGAGTAAGAAGAAGAGACCTAACCTAGATAAAATGAAAGAACATATACTTGTAGCGAAAATACTCCAAGGCAAGTCTTGGGAGCGTGTAGCCGACGAACTAAGAGTTAGGAGAGTAAAAGTAATGGAGCAAGTAAAGGAAATAGCACGAATAATGTTAAAACACTTCTACG
>JALWGO010000128.1:6436-12541 GCA_027038805.1 Thermoprotei archaeon | reverse complement strand
CTAGTGGTAAAACTAAAATGATAGATAATAAGTGTAGAGCAACAATAGGAATACCAGCTGGTGCGGGAAGAGTCGAGAAGCCGTTATTGAAGGCTGGTAACGCATATCATAAATGGAAACGAAAAGCTAAGAAATGGCCTATTGTAAGAGGAGTCGCAATGAATGCTGTATCTCACCCCCATGGCGGTGGTAGGCATCAGAGCCCCAGCTTCCCGACAACAGTGGCTAGAGAGACCCCACCAGGGAGAAAGGTTGGCCACATAGCGGCAAGAAGAACTGGGAGACGAAAAGGCTAGAATACTTATTTTATGCTATGATGACTATCCCCGAAATGAATTTATATGATTATACACGAGCGTGCTGAGCCCATATATTTATTCTCAATCATATTATATGCCATCTAGTTTAAATAAAGTTTTAGAAAATATTAACGTGCACGAGAGCCTTGGCGCTATCTCCTATACTGTTAGATAAAATATTTAATGGAGAATATTTGTTAGATACAAGTGGCCTAAAACTACATGTACATAAGATATACAAGTTTCGCTCTGCTGGAAGACTTCTCACATATGAGCGTAGCCTACCGGAATACGAGGAGATCAGTACAGAAAACGGTGATGTTTATCGTCTTGACAAGGGAACATATATAATTAGATATAAAGAATACGTTAAAGTACCTATTAATGCAATAGCTTTAACGATACCTAGATCAAGTCTCCTCAGAATGGGTGCTACAATACATACTGCTGTGTGGGATGCAGGCTACGAGGGACAAGGTATAGGCTTGCTTGTTGTGTTTAACGAACACGGAATATATATTTCTAAAGGAGCCCATGTAGCCCAATTAGTGTTTTTCAAAGTCTTAGGGAAAAGCATCTTGTATAATGGAGTATATAAGGGTGAAAGAGAATAATTCTAAGTTAGAATTATTTATTGTGAGAAAACAAGTCTACAATATACCTAGTCTCGATGCTATGTCTGACGCATTGTATTCTGGCGCTAATTTTATGTATGCTTTCTTCTCTCCTCTCGGGGTTATCAAGGTGTTTATTTTGACTACTTTTACATTAAATATTTTTTCTATCGCATACTTTATTTCACTTTTAGTTGCATTACGGTCAACAATGAATGTCAGTATATTATCTCTTTCCAGTAATATTAGGGCTTTTTCTGTATGTAAGGGTCTAATGAGTATTTTACTTGGATCCTTCAAGGCTTTGACACCTCGAATTTCTCGGCTATTTTATTTAATGCACCAAGCGTGAATAATGTTAGTCTACCAGGTACTCCTCCGGGTGCTAGGTGAAGTATATTTAGCTGATCCGGCGTTGTTATGTCTACGCCTGGTAAGTTTCTTAGAGCATGTCTTACGGGGCTTGAGTAATCACTTATTACTACTAAGATGCTCTTACCAACCTTATATCTACGTCCTCGCATTTTTCCTTTACCAGCTCTTATTCTCTTTCTTTTTGCAACCCTTTCGACATCATCCCATAGGTTTAACTTCTCGAGAATTTTCTTCACTTCCCGTGTTTTTACTATTTTTTCAAAATCATCAACAACTATTATCGGCAATGTACTATTGCTTGTTATGTGTCCTCTCATTTCTACTATGTCCTTATATGCGGTTGCCGCTAAAGCTGACATAACCGCTAACTTCATTTCCTTTTTGTTTATTTGCTCATGGATCTTCTTCCTAGTTGTTGGTGGAAAAGCTAAGTGACCTCCCACTGCCGAGTTTATGAATGCGGCTCTTCCTATACCTGGTATTCTTGGTACACGTGCAATGCCTAGTCCTATTCCGAAGCTACGTGCAGATGTTCGTTTACCAGCAAGCGGATCCCGACCCTTCGGCTGCAACTTTGCTGTGAACGCGCTTAGGTAAGCTCTTTTTATTAAGTCCTTTCTTATGGGCATACCAAATACTGGTGGTAGTTTTATCTTTGATATCTCTTTACCTTCTAGATTGTATACTGGAACTATTGGCGTATCCTTTAGGTATAGTGATAAATACATGGCTATGCACCTTGTTTACTCTCTAAGCTTATGTATGTTATTGTTGGAGGTCTTGTAGGCTCCCATGGAGTCTTTCGTATTGGATGCCTTAATATTACTATCCTCTTACGTGGACCAGGAACGCTTCCGTGAAGGAGAACATATGTACTCTTTATAATACCGTAACCTATGAATCCTCCTTTCGGAGTAATCTCGTAGCCGTTGTCTCCTATCTTTAGTATTCGTTTATTGTATTCTGTTCTATGATGATATCCTGTTTGACCCGGCTGTGGAACCGGGCTAACTGCCCCCATTGCTGGACTTCGAGATCCTACCTTCCTACTCCCCTTTCTATGCTTATGCCACCTTGGTAATTCTTTTACACCAAACCTCTTTATTACACCTTGGAAGCCCTTGCCCTTAGTCACAGCTATGACATCAACAAATTGTCCTTCCCTAAAGACGTCGCGAACAGTTATCTCCTTTCCTAAAATACTTTCAGCATACTCTAATCGTTCCTGTATGCTTGATCCTCCACCTATTTTTATCTCAATTATATCGGGTTTCTTCTTACTTAATCCTCCCGTGAGTTTTGGCTGAGTGGCCATGATCACTCTTATATCCGCTATTTTATTTATATTATCATGTATTTTCCTCAACTTCTCATTGAATCCCTTTAAGTTAAGTCTTGGAATAACCCTATGTAATTCGAGAGAGCTGATCATTGACTTTAATTGCTCTTTGCTCAGATCTTTCCTTTCTACTATTTCCTCCGGGTTTACCCATGCTTCGGTAAATGTTAATAGTCCATGATTAGGATCATACCTGTATGCACGAATAGCAAGAGGTATCATAGGTGGCGCTTCTAAAACAGTCACGGGCACAAATATTTCTGCTGAGGGTGGCAGCAAGTTCTTAATATGTGGCTCTATGTCTGGCTTATCGTAAATTATATATGCATGAGTCATCCCAGCCTTATAAGCAGCAAAAGCAAGCAGTAGAGGCTTTGGTGATTTCACTTCAGGCCAACTTCTAATCCTTGGCACTATGCTTGCTGCTCTCTTTCTAGGTCTAAGACCTAAGCTTCCTCTTCTCGGCGCATTCTTTTTCCTTGCACCCATTGAACAGCACCTTTAGTTCGCAGTATCAAGGAGTAAGTTTCTGAGGTTTATAAATGGTACTAGTATTTAATAGTTATTGCTCTAGTAGAAAATCTATTATAGATAGTACTATTGGTAGAGCCTCCTCTGTACGTATGGTCTTTGTTCCTTGTTTTTTAACAAAGTTTATAGTGTAGTCAACGTGGTCTTCTAGGTTTAATCCTATATCGCTGAAAATATCATATAGTCCTTTGTATGGTCCTCCAAATAGTATCAATATATTGTCTTTATTTTTAATAGTTGAGAGTAAAGTATCTTTTATTTCACCTATATACTTACCATATTTGCTTGTTGCAATTACTAGGCTGTTGTTTCGCTTATATTTCGTTAATACATCTAAGATATTTTTACTTACCTCAAAATCGAATCCCCAATAAACATCGACCTCATTTTTACTTTTTTTAATGCTTATCTTCAAAGGTTTGATTTTTTCAATAAATACTACTACTTTTTCTCCCTTTCTTAGATTATAATGGCCAGTATCCTTCCTCACTATTATCGGTTTTTTTAAACCTATATCTATATGAACAGATTTATCCGAAATCCTTGTGATTATCCCCTCTCTATATTCTCCTTGTCTGAGTTCTGGTTGAACTACATGGCTGGGTATCTGTAGTGGATTAAGCACACCTACATAGCGAAGTAAAGGCTTCTTCTTTATAATTGTTTTACGTAGGTATGGAGGTGTTAGTATGTAGTCTATAATTTCTTTAAATATTCTAACATCTCTTTTACTAGTGTCACTATCATAGTACACAATTAATTTATCTACTCTGAAAATTGATAAGATTCTAGCTATTTTACCCAAGGTTAATGTTTTTTCTCTTAATGACGGGATAATAGATAGTGTAGAGCCGGGTACAGCTACTATCATTTTGTTATTTTTTCTTTTCTCAACAAAAAATCCATTGACCCCCCACTACTATTTCTTACGTTTCTTTGCTTCCTTCTCGACTGACGTCCGTTTCTTCTCTTTTTCTAAATTCATGAATAGAGATGTTCGCTGTCGTCCTCCCATATTTCTCACCACTCTACGATGATAATTATGATTTACCTCGGTATTATAAACTTATATGTGAACAATGACGTATTCATACAATGATGTTAGATTTAGATGACGAGTTTGCCGAGTACTGAGAGATGATGACAAAAAGAAGACTGACAGCTCATCATCTTCTTGCTCAGTGCTTGCACCCTTCATCAGATAAATCAGAGACCTTATTCAACAGTAGATATTCTTTCAAGGGAAACATAAATATTTCTAGTTCATTGTATGTTAGTTTAGGAGGTACAAATATATGAGGTTACAATCTATAAAATTATATAGAGTATACATTACATTTAACAAAGAAGAATTAATTCATAAAATTGTAGGTAAGCTAGAGGAAAAATACAATCCAAGAAGAATTACAATAACAAAGAGTAAGAATGTAAGAGACTTCGTTTATCTAGAAATCGAAGTACCAAGGCAAGGGATAGAGAAAGAAATAGAGAAGATGTTTAAGAGTAACGGAATAACTTCAGTAAAAGTAGATGTACTTGAAATTAAGAAACCCTTATAAGTGTATTATATTAAGTAGTGTCAGATACGGCTGCATTAATCATAGCTCATTTAAGCCCGCCTCTCATCATCCACTACAAGATAATGATGTAATTAGTCTTCCTCGAATACATTAATACTGTTATTTTTCGGGAACTATTTTTACCCAAATAGGTCTTTTTGAGCCCTTTATTATGATTGCTGCTTCGCCTACACCTAATTCACTAATTTTTTCTAGTTCCCTGCTGGTTAGATTAAAGGATTCCTTTATATCATTTATGTATTCTTTTGTATTTGATCCAAATATTACGAATACACTTGAATTATCTACTATAGTTTTAGAAAGATCACGTAGAAGTTGACTTGTTGAAAAGACACCTATTCCAAGACTACGTCCTTCTCTATAGAGCATGCTAAGTGCGTTAGGGTTAATATTCCTCAAACGCCAGGCTTCATCAACAAGAACAAGCTTCTTGAACTTGCTTAGCGGTGTACTCATATTCTTTTCATAGAGTAGTACTATCGATGATAGCAATTCTTTAATGTAATCGGGATAATGTTCCAAGTTTATTATGTATGTCTTTTTAAGCTCCCTCAGCAACATATCGTGTTTCGCTTCATCATCAATTAGAGCATTTATTGCCTCTATGATATGACCGTAGACATCGCTACGTGACCCAATACGGGAGAAATACTTGTTCTTAGAAAGTTCTCTTTCTACAGAGTATAGATCTTTATTTCCGAATATTACTTGTTGTACAACTCTAAAGATTATGTAAGATTCTGCTCTTTTTAAGCCAAATATACTTGATAGCATTCTAGCTACATCAAACACCCATTTATTTATGTCGAATCCTTTATTTCTATAACTTTTTAATAGAGATTTAAAGTCTATGCCATAGACTATGAGACTATCGTCTGCAACATAACGTGTCATATCACCTTTAAAGTCTATAGCAGCTACGCTATAACCCAATAGGTGAGCTCGATAGAACATTGAAGCTAGTAATGTGGTCTTACCTTTTCCTGTAGGACCAATAACTAGTCCGTGATACTTTAAGTGCTTCTCTGGCGAAAGCATTATCGGCTTACCTAATACCATGTCGTATCCTATATATACGCCCTCTAAGTCTACGTCAATTACATTAGATTCATTCCTACTTATTGGCAGTAATGCGCCACCATTATTACCAATTATTAGGATTGATTTTCTCTTATCAACTACGATTTTTCTATCCATTACTGGTATTACAGTTTTATAGTCTATTATATTTTTTGGATTAACTATATAGGGCTTCAAGGAAAGATATGTATCTATTAATTCCATTAGATTAGATGTTTCTTTTTCTAGAATATTCTCCACAACGTCACATTTACCTATTACTTTAACTATGAATAACAGTATAATCC
>JALWGO010000128.1:0-6426 GCA_027038805.1 Thermoprotei archaeon | reverse complement strand
TATAATCCTATAAACATTTTTACTATTTAATAGGTTATCGTGTATCTTTTCAAGTACTTTAAGTTCTCTCAATTTTTTTACATCGTTTCCACCTAGTTCTAATAACACTCTTAGCTTATTCATTTTTGATTCTATTCTCCTTAATAGATCTGTATACGATTCACTGATTTTAATATACATAATTGTTACATTATCACTAAGCAAGGAGAGGAATGAAGAAAAATTATTCATGTATTGTTCTATTTTATCTAGATGTAAAGAAGATAACGTATTTAGTGGATCTTGAACTGCTATAAATCGTAGCCCTAGGCATTCGTTTTCTCGGGCTTTTATTATGAGTGAGTTATTTAAATTATCTATATGTAATTCGTAAGCATTATTGTTTTTCTCTATTTTATTTTTAATTATTCTTTTCTTTACTAAATGAAGTATAATTTTTATCACCTTAAAACATTCTTAACGGTATTCGTGGATAACGACCACCAAGCAATAACGCAACCCCATATGATATTACTGTGAGTAGAACTAGATACGATGACGACAATATAATTGACGAAAAGAAATAATACGACGATGAATACTCAACGAATTCCAATATATTAGAAGTATTCATTATATCTCTTATATAATATACTTCAACTATATCTTTGTCTAAACTAACTTGTCTGCAACTATCATCTAGGAGAACTGATATATTCCATAGTCCTTTATCTAGCTTTATCTTAAGATAATGTAATTCATTACCGTACCATTCTGTACTATCTATCGTTATCCTGCCGTAAGAAATTATAGAATTATTTAATAGAATTTCTATGTTACTATTTCCACTCCACGACATTATTTCATACACGCCCTTCTTGCTTACATTTAATAACAAGAATATCTCATTTGATTTAAGAACCTTGAAGTCTTTTACACTTGCATTCCATACATTGAGTAATACTAGGCACGGGGAAGCGTACAGTATTCCGGGAACATGGATATTTATAGTACATGATGTATTGTTAGTAGGAGATTTCATTAAATTACAAGTAAAATTATTGATAAAGGTATGGGGTATAGTATCAAATAAGTATCCTAGATATTCAACTTTCATCTTATAATAATTACTTGGAGAACCCTTATAGGGGAAGGATGCATATATAGTACCATTTGAATTAGCAATATATTTTGCAAGCAACGACCCGTTTATTGAGTAAAGATATAATATAGAATAGGGAACCATACTACCATTATGACCTTCAATTACATACCGTGGAAATGACACACCATAAGTGTATATAGCAGTACTAATTTCTTGTGGTTGAGAAAAACTTTGAACAAATAGAGGAAGCAAGGGTAGACCTAGGTAAAATACTATAGAAAACGATATTAGAATCGCGCCCGCAGTACGAGCTATACGGAACGGTACAGCAAATAATGCTATTCCTAAAGCTATTAGTTTAGTGTAGTGTAAGCGAATAATCATAGCTATAAGCTGTATTAATAAAAGTGATGTAAGCGAATAAGATAGAAGCGAGTAAAGGGGACGAAAGAAATTTGGTATAAATCCTAAACTTAAACGCGTTAATATATTTCCAACTAACTGGATAAAGAACATCAGTGAGAAAATAGATGATATTACAGCATTAGTCCATGCAATAAAATCGTTCCACGATAAATTCAGTATTGAAAATATATAATTAACAGCTTGTATTAATATATTGAAACTAAATATTAGGATAGCAGAAAATATGCCATCAATAATTAATAAGGGTCCCCACCTTTTTATACCATACCACGGTATTGGTAAAGCATATATGAGTATGCCCAAATAATATGATAGAACTGCAAGATTAAATGCTACTAATAAAACCCAGTCATTGAACAATGCTACCATACCTTACTATGGCATTGGTGGTTCCGGAAAGGGCATTGAAATCATTGATACAAGATACGATATTATAGCAAACACTGTACTACCCATCGCTAACCAGAAAGCTGCAATAACAGAATCTTCTATTATATCCTGGCCCGCTCTCTTAACTCTTATGAAAGGTATTGGGGAACCACGTATAGCCCAACCAATTATCCATGACAAGAAAAATAAAACCCAGGCGATTGCACTTACTTGTATAGTTAAACTCCTTATAAGTTCAATAATATCCATAATACCCCTATTTTAGACTAAGAACCTATAAAAAGCGTTAATACGGACATACTAGGTAAACGTAAGGTGCCCTTGATGAAGAGGAGAGGATGGAGCATTAGTGTAAACCTATACTGGTGTTCCGATATTAATGTACCAATATTAGATTTCCCTATAAAGGAGGGTAATTGTAAAAGATTAATCTTACCACCTCCTGGTGATGCGAGAATAGCCCTACCCACGGATATCGAAAGAATAAATAAGGCTATAAAAGAAAGTCTAGGCTTGACTAGTAATAGAGGTACAATATGGGATCAAAAGATAGTATTATTGGTCAAGGAACCCTATATTGATGAACGTAGAAGAATAATTGTAGGAGGAGAAAACATAGGATCAATATACTATAATCCTTACTTGGGTAAACACATATATAGACCCAGCGAATTAGCTGCGTACATATTACTACATAATAAGGTCGTGGATACAATTAAATTAAACAATGTTAGCGAAGGCGATTTAGTAAAAGTAAATGGATTCTCTGAGTATATCTTAATAGCGGAGATCTCTCAAGAAGAAAAAGGAGGAGTTTTAGAGAAAGTACGAGACAACTTGTATAGGATAAAAAAGATTTTTGATATGGAGAAAAATGAGAGAAAATATGGTCAATTCACAAACATTATAAGTAAAAGAACAGATATAAACGATTTACTAAAATATAATGATTATGCATTGTATTACTATAAGTCTCGTGCAATAAAATTTCTTCACACTATGAGTTCCAAGATAAGAAAAAACGTTATCGTATCGTTTTCTGGTGGAAAAGATAGTCTTGCTACATTACATCTAACATTAGAATCGGGAATCGAGCCAATCTTAATGTTTAATAATACGGGAATAGAATTACCTGAGACTATAGAAACAGTAGAGAGAACTGTGGAAAAATACAATTTAAGAATTGAGATAGCTGATGCAGGAAACTCATTCTGGACTGCTATAAGATCCTTCGGACCCCCTGCAAGAAACTATCGATGGTGTTGCAAGGTTGTAAAGCTAGTACCATTTGCTAGACTGACAAGAAGAAAATGGCCTCTTGGAGCTTTAAACATTCTGGGACAACGTGCTTACGAGTCCTATGACCGTGCGCGTAGTCCAAAGGTTTGGAGAAACCAATGGGCTCCTCATGTTCTCTCAATAGCGCCTATACATGAATGGCCTCAATTTATTCTATGGTTGTATATACATAAACACAAGCTCGTAGAGCTCGTAAACCCGCTCTATTACAAGGGTTTTGAGAGAATAGGATGTTATCTTTGTCCAGCAAGCACACTGGCAGAATTTCATATAGTGTCAAAAACCCATCCAGAGCTATGGAACAAGTGGGTAAGCGTACTAAGAAGTTTTAACTGCAGTGAGACCTGCATCAAGCTAGGATTATGGCGATGGCTGGGACCGTCAAGTGTTAAAAAACAACTAATGCAAAAAACTCGACTAAAATACTCGTGGAAACACGAGTACCTCTCACATCTACCAAATAAGCCAATAAGAATAGAGGTCGCTAACGATCACGTCTATATAGAGTTCGAAGAAAGGCTAAATAAAGGAATATACAATCAATTACCAATAATACAAGGCATCAATAAAAACGACTATATAGAAACTCCCTTCTCTATAATAAGGCAGACAGATAATAAAATAATTATAAAATACAAAAAAGAACTTCCAGAGACAAAGAAAATAGAACATGTACTAGACGTTTTAAAGCTTGCATATAGGGGAGATTACTGTGCAGGATGTCGAAGCTGCGAATTATGGTGTCCAACAAATGCTATAAGAGTTGAAAAGACACCTATAGTAGATCCAAACAAATGCATAAGTTGTTTTATCTGTGTAAAAGAATGTCCGCTAGCAGAACTAACTGTAGATAAGATACTTTCAAGTATCATATTAAACAAACCAGATGGATGGCGAAGGCCGGGAAAGATAAAAAGAAAAGAAACAATTAATATTATAAAGAATTTAACACTTAAACAAATAGGTGCTAGCACTAGTGAGAAGCACCGTAGCAACGATTATTTTACTGATATTATCAGTAATTTTGATGAAAACTAATATGGCAAACATTCTTCGTAATCCCGTACAAGCCATCATAATGCTTACACTAATACTTATCGTAACTATTGTTACAACATATTTAAGTAGTACATTAATAATACCTTTGGCTATATCTATCATACCATTTATAATAAATATTAACCATATAAGAATAAGTTTATCACAATATATGATTGCAGAGTACTATAATGTGTTTAATGTATTTAAAAATAGCATAATGTTGATAGGTGTATTATTGGTAATAATATTTAAGGTAATTGTTGAGAAAAAACTACCACACGATCCCCTGTTAAGTATAAAACAGTTATTAGAGAATACATTTTCTATTAGTATGAATAAACGCTCATTAACGATAATAATGGCCGAGACTTTTGTATTGCTTGGTGCATTTTTTTACATGGCTTACATAATTACCTCATTGTTAAGGGATTTATCAGAGTTCTATATAAGCGGTATACTGGTATCCGTAATAACTAGTACTATGGCGATCATAGGCAATATCCCTCTTACAGTAAGTGTATTGATTGCAATCTCGTCTTGGTTTTCACCATTAGTATTTCTGTCATTATTATCAGATCTAAACAGCAAAATAGAGGAAATAAACATACCAAAGAAAGGCGTGTATCTTGGCAAGATAAAAGCCAAACTAAAATACATTAAGGGTGCTATTAGTAAATATGATTTCTCTGACACTGATAAACACATCTCAATAAAAGAACAATGGGAGTGGACTAAAGTAAATGCGAATTTCTATTATGATCCAAGCTTACACGAAAATCCACATATACTAATAGTTGGATCAAGTGGAACTGGAAAAAGTACATTGGCAACCATTTTATCACACGGACTACATGTAATATTCAATTCATCTATAATAATAATAGATTTTCACGGGGAGTATAAAAGACTATTCGAGAAGATTTTCCCAGAAATAGATGTAAACATTTTGAATACTGCTGAAAAGAGAGTTAGCTTATTTGACATATTAAGCAGACACAACATAAAGGAAAAGAGCTTGGAGATAGCATCAATTATTCAAAGAATTTTTAATCTCGGGCCACTTCAGAGAATCTATCTCCAGAAAATAATAGAAGAAGCATATACCATAATACATGAGCTAAAAGACAGTGAGAATAGAGCCTTACTAGAAGCATATAATCTTGTTTTGGATAACGTACAAACAGACCAAGAACTCAGAAGTGTTAGGAGCTTAGAACCATACATAAGAACTCTTGCACAAGAATTCTTTGGTGAAGAAGCAATTCCTATAGATAGAGTATTTTCGACAATAACAATTGTAGATCTATCTCCATTGTATAGTGAGTATTTTAAGAATCTATACGCAGAACTTTTATTATTAAAGATATACGATAATTTACCAATACTTTCGAGACAAAACAATAACATGAAATATCTTGTAGTGGATGAGGCACACAGAATAGCTGGAGACAATAAAAACATTCTAGCTAAGATTGTGGCTGAGAGTAGAAAATACAGAATAGGTGTTATAGTACTAACACAACATCCAAAAAGTATAAGCGAAGATATCATAGGGAATACATCACTACAAGTAGTATTACAATTAAGGGAGCCGCAAAACCTTGAGTATTCTGCAAGATTATTGGCGGGGTATCAAGCTGATAACCGGTTAGATGCTATCAGAAAAGCCTTATACTATTTACCTAGGTTCCATGGACTTGTAAAGGATAGTTTAATAAGGGAGCCTCTGCTCATTGACTTCACTCGGAAACTAGGGGGTAAAAATGGTTGAAGAAGAAATAGGAGAGGTGACACCGACTGCTGATCAAGAGGAAAAGACTGTTGAGGAAGAGCCGCTTATAAGTGAAGAGGTTTTCGATACTAATAGCCTGGAAATATTACTCCAAGTAACGGAGATCTGGGATCGTATGCTTAGAGGCGAGATATCAGAAGAGGAGGGAAGGAAACTTTTAGAATCAATAACTTCTTCTATAAAAAGAGAGCAGGGTAGACGCCGTAGAAGAAGAAAGAAACAGAAATGACTTGTATTAGGTGCCTAGTACATTGTTTCCCTTCTAATATTAACGTTATATCCTAATTCTTTAAGAGATTCTTCAATTTTATCGATTGGAACTCTTCTGTCAAATACTATTGTCACTTTTTTCTCATTATCTTCCTTTATTAATATGACTCTATCGACTATTATG
>JALWGO010000127.1 GCA_027038805.1 Thermoprotei archaeon | reverse complement strand
GGGGGATTGTTTATATAGGACTTAAACTATAGTCTACATTCCATTATGTTTACTTGAAGCCAGGAGATCTCACTTTAACGACGTCTTTGTTTACTAGTGTTGGCGGTATTTCTCCCTTGTAGAAAGCTATGAGGTTCTTTGCAACTAGTTCAGCCATGCCTGTTCTTGCTTCTATCGTTGCACTTGCAATATGTGGCGCTAGTACCACGTTTTTGAACTTTGTTAATGGGTTGTCTGGTGGTAGTGGCTCTTGTTCGAATACGTCTAGTCCTGCACCAGCTATCCATCCTTCTTCTAATGCTTTTATCAATGCTTGTGTGTCTATTACTTTTCCTCGTGCCGTGTTGATTATATAAGCAGTTTTCTTCATTAGCTTTAACTCTCTTTCTCCTATTAGGTGATAGGTTTGTGGTGTTAATGGTACATGTACACTTACTATATCGCTTTCCTTTAATAGCGTGT
Organism: Thermoprotei archaeon; assembly: GCA_027038805.1. Taxonomy (GTDB): domain Archaea; phylum Thermoproteota; class Thermoprotei_A; order Sulfolobales; family WANQ01; genus JALWGO01. Next base: position 12,087 of record JALWGO010000127.1, on the reverse strand, counting down.
CTAAGTCAACATATTTTGCTTCCAGTTCTTTCTCCATCTCCTCGGGTAGTGGGCGTACATCATAGTATAATATTCGGACGTCAAAGCCTTTTGCTATTTTCGCAACAGTTCTTCCTATTCTACCCATTCCTATAATGCCGAGTGTTTTCCCTTTAAGCTCCATGCCTAATAGCATTAGGGGATGCCAACCTGTTTTTGTATTCCACCACTCACCGCTGCGTACAAAGTTGTCTGCCTCGACTATTCGTCTTGTAACTGCTAAGATTAGCCCCCACGTGAATTCTGCAACGCTTTGAGTTAATACTCCAGGGGTATTCGTGACATATACTCCCTTCTTAGTAGCACATTCAAGGTCTATGTTATCGAATCCTACTGCATATTGAGCAACTATTCTTAGTCTTGGAGCATTATCTAATAGCTCACAGTCTATTTTATCTGTTAATAGAGAGACTAGAGCATCAATATCTTTAACTTTTTCTAATAAGACTCCTCTTGGAGGAGGCGTGTACTCAGGCCAAACCTCTACATCATAATATTCCTTTATCATCTCTATTCCTTTCTCGGGTATTTGACGTGTTATGAAAACTTTTGGCTTAACCATTTCGGATACACCAGTTTATTTTATTATCTGGGAATTATTAAACTATTTTTCATCGAACCTAATCTTTTTACCACTATTTTTCAGAAAAACCACGAGTAATAGGATGAAACCAGCAAGAAGAAAAAATGTAGCAAGTACTAGAAGTATTTCTGGGTTATCTGTTAGAATCCCAATTATATCATACAATTATATCACGGTAACAAGTGTTAAGCTACATTTTTCTTCTTGCATATGCTAGTATATCCTCTATATCTAGTAGTCCTGCGATTTCTCCATTCTCACTAACTAGCAGGGGGCCCTCAAGTATTTGTGGTCCTTTTTCTCTTAGCTTGCTTTCAGCATCTATTATTTTTGGTGATTTTATCACGTCTCTTGTCGTTGACTCGTAGAGTGGTAGGGTTCCTTCAAACTGTGATAACATGTACATTACATCGTCAAGGCATACTATGCCTTCAACATCGTAGCCGTCGAATACTATTACGCATGGTTGTCTCCTGCGTGATATAATTGATAGTATTTGATATAAGTCTGCACCCGACCCAACTATACCAACACGTGGTGATGCGATTTCTCCGACTCTCATGTTCCCGAACTTATGTAGTAATTGTAGGGCTATTGATTTAGCTGTAATAGTTCCCTCAAACACCTTAGGCTTACTGCTAACTCCCATCGACGTATAATTGCCCATCGTCATACGTCTAATTACTGTATTCAAGCTCTCTTTAACTGAAACCTTTGTTCTAGAGATAGTGTTTCTTATATCCTTGCAGCTTATCTTAGAGAAGTTGTTCTTATATACACTTATTACCCCGGCCAGCTTATAAAAGTCTATTAGTCCTAATAGCTCATTGCTTTCAACTAATGGTATGTGGAGCAGACCGTAATCATAGGCTCTTGATATACACTCTATTACTTTTTCGTCCCTCTTACAATAGAGATCTCTATCAACTAGGTTAAACCACTCCAAGGCTACCAGTATCCCAATATAACGCTTTACTAGGCGAGTATAAGTGTTATTGTTTTTAAGGACTAGGAAACATATAATAGACTGCCAAGATCTCACGCTACAACTAGCTAGAATAGTCATGGTGCAATACGCTATGGTTTCGGAGAACTCTAAGGAAATACTGGATCCCTATGGACATATTATTAACACTATAGTTGAGAAAATCCACGAATACCTAGAAAAAAACTACAATGTAGTCGGAAAAGAGTTTCTTAGATCGCTTGTAGAAGAACCATCTGTAGAAGCTTACGGAGATCTAAGTCTCCCATTATTTAGATTAGCACGTCCATTAAAAGCAAACCCAGTTAAACTTGCAGAAGAAATAGCCAATCGTATAGACAGTATCCCCTACGTCAAAGATATCAAAAATGTTTCCGGCTACGTGAACTTCTTCTTAGACTATCCCGGTCTAACAAAGCTAACTCTAGATAGTGTTAGGAGTCTAGGAGAAAAGTATGGTTACCTACCCGTTGATAAGCCTTTAAGAATAGTTGTAGAACACACTAGTGCTAACCCTATTCATCCATTACATATAGGTCATGCTAGAAACGCTGTCTTAGGAGACACGTTATATAGGTTATTGTCTAAGAGGGGCCATATTGTTCAAAGAAGATTCTATGTAAACGATCTTGGAAGACAGGTAGCAATAATGCTCTACGGCTACCTAAACTTACCAGAGACAATGAGGCCCATAGATGTTAAACCCGATCACTGGATAGGAATACTTTACGCGATAACTCATACACTAATAGAAATATATGAGCTTAAGAAAAAGATAAGCGAAGCCATAAATAGGGGTGATAATGAATTATACCGAGAACTTATTAGAGAACTAGACCGCTTAGTTGCTTCTGCTAATGAGTTGCGTGAAAAGAATAGAGAATTATTCGACTACTTGGCTAATAAGCTAAAGGAAAAAGACAATGAAAAAGAAATACAGGATCTCATGAAGAAAATGGAGGCTGGTGATCAGGAAGTTAAGGAGAAGTTAAGGGAAGTAGTTGAAATATGTTTACAAGGATTTAAAGAAACACTTAGAGAACTAGAAATAGACTTTGATAAATGGGATTATGAAAGCCATATAGTATGGAGTAGTCTCGTAAAGAAGATATTAGAGGAGGCCAGAAAATCACCCTACTTCACCATCCATAAAGGCGCACCAGCCCTAGACTTACCAAGACTAGCATCAAAAGAACTGTATAGGAGACTAGGTATAACATTATCTCTTGAAATACCACCACTAATATTACAGAGAAGTGATGGTACAACCCTCTATACAACCAAGGACTTAGCATATACTTTATACAAGTTCCGTGACTTCCAAGCAGATAAGGTAATAAACGTTATTGGAGCAGAACAAAAACTCCCCCAAGCACAGCTAAAACTAGCACTCTACGCACTCGGCTATAAGAGAGAAGCTGAAAACCTTATCCACTACTCATACGAGATGGTGAACATACCCGGAATGAAAATGAGTGGTAGACTGGGAAAATACATTACCCTCGATGAAATAATAGAGGAGGCCAAGCTGAGAGCCGAAAAAGAGGTACTAAAAAGAACAACACTTGAAACAGAAGAAGAGAAAAAACAAGTAATAGAAGCAGTAGCAGTGGGCGCGATAAGATACACACTAGTTTCAACAGCAGCAAACAAGCCAATAACCTTCAACTGGGAACAAGCACTAAGCTTCGAAACAAATGCAGCCCCCTACATACAATACACTCATGCAAGAGCATCAAGTATACTAAGAAAATACGAAGAAAAATACGGGTCAATACAATGGGACAACATAGACTACAACGCAATACTAGAAAACAAGAAACGAGCAAAACTAATCAAGCTAATAGCAAAATACCCATCCATACAAGCAAAGGCAGCAGACGACCTAAAACCAGAAATCCTAGTAGACTACATAAACAAACTAGCCGACACCTTCAACTCATGGTACCAGGAAGACCCAGTAATCCACGAACCAAACCCAGGAAAAAGAAACCTAAAAACAACAATAACCTACGCAGTAAAAATAGTACTCGCAAACACACTAGAAACCCTAGGAATAAAAGCCCCACCACGCATGTAAAACAAGAAAGGGCCCGTCGTCCAGCCTGGAAAGGACGCCGGCCTCCGGAGCCGGAGGTCCCGGGTTCAAATCCCGGCGGGCCCGCCACATATAACCCCACTATAAGTCTTTCCCAGCTGTCCCCGACAAGTTTCATATATTTATTTAGAGTTATTACTGCAGGGTTATCTTTGTTATTATGTTAAGATGTTAATGAATAGAGTTTTTAGGAAATATATTGCGATTAATAATATTAATAATTATGTGTGTGATATATTATTGCTGCTTGCTTTCTGCTTCTAACTTCCTTACCTCTATTTTCACGTAACCTGCGTCATATGATTTAAATCCACCGAGTCTTCTGATAGATTTAAGCCTCCTTATTGCTAGCTTATTTGTTATTCTTTCCGGGTTCCTCCACTGACCAATCGAGCCCTTGCAAGGTACCACTAACCTCTTACACTTATACTCCCATGACAGTTAACTAGTTGAGATTTCTAGTGTTCGCCTAGTTCTCTAAGGAATACCTCGAGTATTCTCCTTGATATCCAGAAGCCGGTTTCTATGAGCTTATCTATTATCGGCTTTACCTCCCGAATCAATCCTATATACTTAGCTAGTGCTAGTACACCCAGTGTGCCCATTACCTGTAGCCCTAGCTTTTTAGCCAGGTTTCTCGCATCGCGGTCATCAATGAGTAGTAGGTCTGCATTGAGCTCCAGTGCTAGAACTATTGCTTCTGCTTCACCTCTATCCACGAATTCCTCAAGAAAAGCTACTAGCCTCTTATTACCCGTTTTCTCTACGTGTATGAATCTTGCTCTCAGTATCTTCTCACGGCCGGGCTTACCTTCAACTGTTACCTCCTTCCAGACAGCTTCCGGGACGATAACTTTCTTGAAGAGCTTCTCCATGAGGTCTAGGTGGCATATCCTAGCTAATGCAATTATAATACTTGAATTAGAGACAACAAGAAGCTCCTCCTTAACTCCATTACTTCCCTGTTTTCCCTGCAAGTCTTCTGGCAACCTCTAGGTCCTCCCTTAGCTCTTCTTCGCCATAGTGTAGTGATATGCCCTCCCTGGCTAGCAACTCTAGGAAATCCCATTTCGAGAGCCCCGCTATCCTACGGGCTTGACCTAGTGATGCTATACCCTTCTCGTAGAGCCTTAAGGCTAGCTCTATCCTTAGCCTTTCTTCAAGCTCACTAGGAGGGACACGGAGACCCTCTGGTACCTCGATAACTACCCGTCTAACGCTAACCTTAGCCACTCTAGCTTCCTCTAAGTATATCATAACTATAAAAGTTATTAAATTCTTAGCCATCTCCCGGGACTAGGCAACTCTTAACGGCACCCTAATCCTTGAGCTAACTGTCCCATATTACTAGATAATATGTATGAATTTTTCTCGGATTTGCCCCAGATTAGTATCAGCCTTTGGGACAATAGCTTTTAAGTGTCGAGCTTGTCGAGGATTGTTCTTGCTCGTTTATACCTCTCTGGATTCCCCGGGAATAGAAAGTAGTAGTCAGCAAAGACACTAGTGTCTACCACGACAGCATGAATCGGTCTCAACTCACCCATCACCTCCTCCCCGCTACAAACTCCTCAACCACGTCTCGGTTAACCTCGAACTTGTACTTGCCACCCTTCTCCCGGAATCCCCTAAAAGTCCTCTTGATAACAATTATCTCAAACTCTTCCCCCTCTCTAAACTCGACATAATCAATAGGCCTAAGTGCCCCTCTTTCGTACCTAACTCTGATTACCTTAGACAAGCTCTAGCCACCGCCTATACACTATTATGTACCGAGCCAATTAGCCTTTCCCGTAGCCTGGATGTTTCCAGGTCATCAGTAATGATATTTCAGAGAGATAACTTTATGTGAATAATGTTTCTAACCTATGATTTCTTCCAGAAACATTTGTTTCTCATTCTCACTCCTCCGGAGCCACGGAGTCTCGGTTCAAATTCTGATAGGTTCCTACAAACATCTTTTAGTCATCATAAAGCAGGCGTGGAATGTATTGTTTTTCGAGACAGCAAAAACAAGGCTGAGGCTTTTCTTAAGCCTGATAATCACAGCGGTATCGTTGCCAAGGTTATTATTACTTCATGAACAAACACGGATTTTTATGATTCATAGAATATTTTGTATATTTTTATGTGTTCTTCTTTTTCTAGGAGGTATTGGTCGTCTTCTGGGTAGTATTTGGCCTTCCATGGGTCTCCGCCTATGAAGTGTTTCATAGCCTCGATAGAGTCCCATATTGTTATTAGGAGGAAATGCGTTACGTCACCCTCATCTCTCCTCAAAAAGATTACTTTTCTTAGACCAGGTATACTATTGTAATCGGGAACAGTCCTCTCTACGAGAAATCTCTCATACTCGTCAGCCGCGCTCCGCCTCGTAACTCCATGCTAGATCCAGACAAAACCTGCAACACAAAGGCACCCTTACCTTAGACAATTGTAAGAAACACTATTTATTTTCATGGCATCAAGAAATACTAGACTGTCTTGATAGAATTCCCTTCCCCTTAAGGGAGAACTGTTAACCATGGCACTCGCTTAAAGTCTTCGTCAAAGGTAATTATTGTGTCTATGTTATAGTGTTTGCATGTAGCAGCTATAATGGCATCGTTAGGTAATAATCCATATTGCCTCATTATGTCTAGAGCTGTCTGTTTAATCTCTTTGTTTATTTCTAGCTCGGTAAAGTATCCTTGAAGAAAGGCTATTTGTTTATCAAGCATCTTAAGGGTTTTCCTGACTATTTGCGGCCTCCTCTTTAGCTCATAGGCCTTCATGTCTGTCAAGAGTTTGAGAAGAATAAATAACACCTCCGAGAATACAATGCTGTTAATATAACCCACTATTTCGCCACTAAGCACAGGCTCTAGGGTCTCCCTTGCCTCAGAGTCGCCTGCATAGTACCTGATTATAACGTTAGTGTCAATAAAGGCTGAATTCATCCTCTGCTTCCCTTAAAACTCTCTCAACTTTCTCTCTTTCTACCTTTATAGAACCAAAAACTTCCTCAGCAATATCCTTGCCCAGTACCTTAATTATGACTATCTCCCCATCTCTTAACTCCTTTATCTTACTAAGAGGTCTGAGAACACCTCTCTCATACTTGGCCCGTATAATCATAGACAACTTAATCTACCTCCATATATAGTTATCCACAATTAGTAGTTAAATGGTTTTTACAATTGTGCTTAAATAGGACTTTAATACTAAGATAACCATTTCTACATCACTACAACCCATAAACTCTTATTACTGACTTCCCCTCTATATCATGAAATCCGCCCTTACAGCCTTCTCCAACCAGGCCTACCTCATTAGCTATTTCTTGCAGACATGCTCTGTGACAAGAGTTTTCCCCTGAAGAGCTTCTACAAGAAGTCTAAGCGATATATTCTAACAGTTTCAGTAATAACACTTTAAGTTAGAGACTACGAAAAACTCTTTTTCGCCCTATTACTCTCTTACCTTCTTTGCAAGCCTCTTGCCAACCTCTGGATCTTCTTTCAGCTCTTCTTCGCCATAGTGTAGCAGTATACCTTGTCTAGCTAGTAGTTCCAGGAAATCCCATTTTGAGATACCCGCCATCCTTCCAGCCTAGCAACGCCACATAAGCACTAATTATGAGTCTTTAGCATGCAGCCTAAAATTTTATGCATAGTTGCTATGAAAAATGCCTTTCAATACATTCTTCTGGAGATACCTCTTAGATGTAGAATATTTCTCGACCAGTCATAATAGCACCTTTTTAATAAGAATTATTAATAAAACCTTAACGCAGTTAATAATCATTTCAACGCATCTTTAGCTAGCTTTAAAGAAGCTATTAAACAGAAAATCCATGTAAATAAACAATTACGGGAACTAATATTTGCCTCTTGTCGAACAAAAATCTACTTATGTAAATACAATATTACAATCTATATAGGTTCTTCGAGCCCTTTAATTAGTAGCATAATCGTATGAAAAAGCATTGTTCCATCTCTCTAACTAGGCTATCAAGTATAAAAACCTATTACATGATGATTTAATACGAGAGCTTACATATATTATTGATGGTGATATAAGGGTTTTGAAAATAAGCGCACCTGAGCACATTGGTATTGATGAGTATGAGGCTAGGCTTCTCCTGGCTATTGAGCTTTACCGAGAGGGTAGGCTTACTCTTAAACAAGCTGCTGAGCTTGCAGGGTTGTGTGTTGAGGATTTTATGAGGGAGATTTCTCGAAGGAAGATTAGCATAATTAACTTGGATGAAGAGGAGTTAGAAGAGGAGCTGAGAATTGCAGAGGAACTTGCAGAAGGAACAAGAGATTAGTATTGCTATCTCAGACACGTCTCCCCTTATAGCCCTCAAGCATGCAGGATTACTAGAAGAGCTCAACTTGCTATTTCAGGGAATAACAGTTCCTCCAAGTGTTATGAGAGAGCTTAGTGTCAAAAGAGAAGGAGTATTTCCAGGACTTAGATTTTCTATTCGTAGAGGAGCCTCGTGACAAGAGAATAGTTGCTGTGCTAAAGACCATTGTTGATGAAGGCGAGGCCGAAGCAATAGCCTTAGCCCTGGAGAGGAATAACCTACTAATAATAGATGATCTTAAAGGTAGAAAGCTGGCGAGAAGACTTGGCTTAAAAATCATAGGCACACTAGGTCTTTTGAAGACTACGAAGTTGAAAGGCTTGATTAAAGAGATTAAGCCAGTAATAGAGAAGCTTAGGAAGAAGGGATTCTATCTCAGTAATAACCTCATAGACAAGCTTCTAAGAGATACAGGAGAGAAATAACAACAAAACTGGAGACATGAAAGCAACCGTAATTATGTATTCCCCTACATTTACTTTGCTGGAAGGTGTATCGGCATTACTGTACCATATACTAGACAATAGGTATGAAATCCATACCTATTCGTCCTAGATTAACATCAATCCTAGGGATATTTGTTTATAAGTGCTGGCCTCCGGAGCCATAGTGATCCCAGGTTCAAATCCCTGCAGAGTTCACCACACAAGCATTTCCTTGTATTTTTGTAAAGCAAGAACTCCCTAAATAGGCAATCCCACTGGTATGCTCAAAAGATGCATGGAAGCATCTCAAGGATGTTCGATGAGGAAACGCTGATCTCTAAAGAGTAAAACTTGTTATATAGGTCGGCTACGCTTCAAAGAGAGTCTCTTCTTAATATTATAGACTGTCAGAGCAAGGCTTAAGATAACTATCGTAATGGACAGGGTAGCCTCGTCTATCCATGAGATTGCTCCCAACAGCTCATAATAGCCTTGAATAGCAAATAGTGCTCCTATAATCAGCAATAGAGTCATCTGTAACACATCAATAGTCTTTTTAATTCTATTATTTTTATAATTCATTATAAGCACTATAACAGAAGTAATAGCCATAAGCCCGCCTCCAATCATTAAAAGTAACCACACTAGACCATGCAAACCCATCCCCCCAGAGCTAATAGTCCAATTATGTATAATATTACATATATCTTAATTCATAAACGCTTTTTTATAAGATTTATCTCTTTAATTAATTTTCGTATTTCCGCTAAGTTACGTCTTCACCACTTCAAGCTATTACTTGGTAATAGAAACATCTATAAGCGATATTATCTTAATTTGATAATCGCTTCTTCTGAGCTCATCTAAATCCTTTAAGACCCCTTCAGCATTATGGAGAACATTTATGAGGTCTAGAGAGATATTGCACGGGCATTATCTCTCACGCCGATTACTCGTCGAGAACAGGAAGGTATGAGGCAGAGTTTTAAAAGCGTTCTTTATTAATCACCAATGGTTTTCCAGCCAGTTGCAAGCGTTTCAGAATATTATCGGCAAATACCCCGTATACCTTACAGCAGGCCTATTGTCACTTATATTGAACATTATTTCAAGTCCCTTATAACCAGGCAGGAGAACCAATACCAGTCACTGCTAAACAATACTATCTAGACAGTGCTTTTATATCTTATTATTACTAATGGATTTTATTAAATATGATTTTTCTTTAAGATCTAGTTGTTCCTAATAATTTTTCCAATAGATTAAGGATCTTGTTTAATTCTACGGCACCTTTTGTTGTAAGGGATATGTATTTTCTTGGTCTATTGCTTAGAACGTATTTTTCTTCTATTAGGCCTTGTTTTAGCATTATGTTAAGGTGGTGTCTTAAGTTTCCTTTTGTTAAACCTAGTGCTTCAGCTATTACTGTGAAGTATGCTCCTTTTCTTGGTAGGAGGTAGAGTGCTATGGCTAGTCTGACTGGATTACCTAACGGGCTTTCAGAGATTTCCCGGAGGATTTTTGCGTCTTTTTTGTTGTTTTTCAAGTTCTGAAAGCCCTCCTAATGTATAGGAATCCCGTTAATGCCATTGAGGATGATATGATCATTATTGCAAAGTCCTCTTTCGGCAATGGTACATGGTCTATTACTGGTATTGATATGAGTGGTAACCCGAAAACAGTGAGCATTTCCTTGTCATAGGTTCTTCTGAAGACTTTATCTATTAATATGAGTAATCCTATACCGCTACTGAAGAATACTAGCGGCCATGCTGACTCTATAAGTCCAAGCATATATACGAATACATAGGCAATGAGTGCTGCAATAGGCCATGATACAATCTGGAGTATTATGTATAGCTTTGGTTTTTCAACATGTCTGCCTAACACGGTATCTAGTTTTTCTAACACTTTGTAGGCCGAATGTTCTTCTAGAAGAAACCATAGGGATAGGCTTATGCCTATACTTATGCCTAGTGCTGTTTGACCTATACTGCTTGTAGCAAGCGATGCAGCTATGTATAGTAATGGTATGAAGCCCGCCCAAAACACAAAGGGAAGACTCCTATATACTAGCCTAGCAAAATCAAGATGCTCCTCTACTCGTTTCAAAGCCTCTCTTAGATCTTCAATCGAAGACATTCTCTAACACCACTTACAGTATTATCTCCTAGTTCAAGCTTTATAATAGCATGATTGTCTGGACTACAAACTTTCTAGCCCCATTATTAGTTCTTATACCATCTCCTATACGTGTGGAAGAAGATGATACTCTGGTGGAGAAAATGTCATTAAATACAATGGTATCCGATATTATATATGCTGTATCCCTATGGGCTATAGTGTTTATACCTTCATCAATACTTGGAGGAATTATAGGTTCCAGAATAACCTCGGATGATAGGAGGGTTCTAGGCAGTGGACTCGTTACGCAGATCTTGTTTATAGCTCTATCTTTTTTCATTGCTTATTTATTCAAATTAAACAACACAATGACTTTCAGTATCAGCCAAAAAAGTTTGATTATTTGCTTAATTGCATCTACTTCTCTATTAATAGTATCACTTATAATGAATTATATAAACAAGAAATACACCACCAATACAGACCTAGTCCCAACACAGCTATCCAACGAATACAAAACACTAACCATACTTACATTATTGATTATAGCTCCATTGGGCGAGGAAATCCTCTTTAGAGGCTTACTTGAGGGCTACTTAATAATACATAAAGAACCAACCTATGTTACAGTCATCATACCAGCACTATTATTCATGCTAGTCCACTTACAGCCCCTAAAGAAGCATGCTATTTTACTATCAGAAGTATTCATAACGGGATTACTGCTAAGCTACTTAAGAACCACCACTAACTCACTAATTCCAGTCATAGTAGCCCATTCAGCCATGAATGCTGGAGGAATCATAACCTACAAGTTATCAACAATCAAACTATCGTCTAGGAAAAATAACAAATTATAAAGTACTTCAAGCTATTGCTATTATTAATTATTGATTTACCTTAAGTATAACAACATCAATAGGAGTAAACAGCATATTAGAAGCTTATATGATCGATGAGAACTTCTCAAATTAGAGACAATAATGCCTTTAAGACAGAAAATGCTAATTAGAATAGAGCCATGGACTCCAGCTGGATTGCCCAACACCTATGCTTTCATAAACATGAATAGAGGTAGCTACTATAATATACTTGAACATGCAGATAAAATTAATTAGCTCGGGAAAGTATTAGACTGTAAGGTAGAGTGTAAACTTACTTTAGTAATTGAAAGATTTGGTGACTACACTGATTTCTAACAAACTAACATTAATTATTATTACAATTATTATTGTACTAGTCGTCTCTATCATACTATTGAATGACTTCAACCATGGGCATCCTCTTACGACTAAATATACTATCACAAATACTAGTAGTGGACAATCCAGAGCCGCAACTAATATCAGCATAGTTGGTGAGAACCATACTTATAGACTCGCAGTAGAGGAGTTGAAGAAGATACTTGAAGAAGCTAGGGATGCCTATTTAAATGCGTTAAGGAAGAATGAGACCTGGACTATCTTCATCTCTAAGCCC
>JALWGO010000126.1 GCA_027038805.1 Thermoprotei archaeon | reverse complement strand
AAATGCTTGTTTGGAGAAGCACATGAAAGTTGACGTCGAGTTCATAAATGTTGCAAAATCTTACGGCTCAGTACAAGCCTTACGGGGTGTCTCATTTAGAGTACCAAGAGGAGTTATTGCTGGCTTAGTGGGACCCAATGGAGCAGGAAAGACTACCTCTATGAAAATACTTGTAGGTGCATTAAGGAGAGATTATGGCGATGTTAGAGTATTTGGATACGATCCCTGGGAGCACCCCGATAAAGTTAGGAGAAGTATAGGCTTCTTGCCCGAGAAACCACAGCTGCCTCCAATAAAGGTAGCCCACCTTCTCGGCTATGCTGCGAAATTAAAACAGATACAAAATATTGAGAAAGAAGTTCTTAGAGTAGCTAGGATTACTGGGATCGTACACTTACTTGATAAGAAGGCCAACACTCTTTCTGCTGGATGGAGCCAACGCGCTGCTATTGCTCTCTCCTTAATTGGAGAACCATCTCTACTGGTCTTAGACGAACCTGCATCTAACCTCGACCCAATTGCACGTAAAGAGATTTATGAACTTCTACAAACCTATGCTAAAGATCAAAAGATAACTATCCTATTATCCTCTCATATTCTCGCTGAAATACAATCACTAGTAGACTATCTCATCGTTATATCAAGGGGAATGATTGTAGCTGAAGGATATATAAGCGATCTTTTAAGGAAAGCTCAAGGTCTTGTCGTTGCTGTCTTCCACGTGCCTAGTAAGAAGCTTACCAGGATAATAGCAAGAGAGTTATGGGGTCTTGAGGGTGTTGTAGGTGTAGAAGTTCTTAACCAGGATATCCGAGTTAAGGTCTCATTAGAGAAATACGATACCGTAAAAGAGTTTATGTTGAAAAGGAATTGTAAGATCATTGAAGAAAGAGTAGGTGATCTAACAGACCTATACATTAAGCTCATTAAAGGTGGTGAGCTATGAGGAGTTATAGGATTATTTATCTAATAGAATACATTATTGAGAGTTCGCTCTCGCTATACATTGTAGCAGCTATACTGTTTTCACTAGTGCTACTAGTACTAGGAATTACCCCCAGGATCCTACCACCTAGTAATGTAAGCGAAAACGAGTTATGGCCCCTAAGCACGTTAGCACAAGGATACTTGCCTTACCCTATGACTGGCTGGTTTACCTCGTTCATAATACTTCCATCAATCATTGTATTTGAAGTACTTGGAACCAAGAATAAGAGTTTAATGATAGTCCTATCACCTTTAAGGAGGCGTGATATAGTTTTAGCGGGATATATTATTTCAGCTATCTTTGTCCTAGCTGGCACTATTCACATGCTTATATCATGGGGATTAATCAACTATAATATTATTGCATGTGCAAGTACTTCACCAATAACCCTTGGCGCAATCGCTGCTCTCTTAACAATAGCGTATATGTTTCCAACAAGCATAATGGGATTATCGCTTGCAGCACTAGTATCGCTTAGAACAAGATATGATCTAAGAGCAGTTATAGGATTATTTATCACCTACCTACTAGCTATTCCTCTAATAGCCACAATAATAGCGGGACTACAAGGCGGAGAGTACTCACAATACCTGCTAGCCATATTGGTTCCCGGTACAGGTTTTACATCAAAGCTCGTTAACATGTTAAATATTCCCGTTGAAGGTATTGATTTAGCTGACCCGAATGTGCTTTTACTATTATCTTCCCTTTCGCTAACCATAACAACTTGTCTCTCCATTATATTGTTTATAAGATATGCAGAGGTGAAGGGGATATGAAATACTTGCTAATGGTTGTACTTGTGTCATTAATTATAGCATCAACAATATTATCAATAGCAGTATATACTAGCTATATGCAACATAGAGATTTAATGTACAGTTCTCTCGAATCTATAGTACCACTCGTAAACGAGGAATACACTGGAAACCATAAGTTCACCATAGTGAATAATACTATCAATGAAATTCTAGGCATCCCATCAATGAAGACACCATGCCATAATAATAACCTAGTCTTACATGCCTCAATAAGCTTAAGCCTACAATCTCTTATGACCCAACCTAATAATAGCATACCCAAGAACACTTCTTGTAGCGGATACATAGTAGTTGATGAGATTAAAGAATACTTCAAGTTAAATGTAAGCAATATATTTGAGAGGAACTATGAGGTTAAACCTTCCTCGAGGATAATAATAGTGATATCCAATACTACTGGTAATAGAGAAAATATCGGGCTAAGATACAATATCGATGTTTCACTAAGAATAAGGGAGGAATCTTTGAAGACGGCATTTATGGACGCGTTAGCCTATACTATAACGCTAGTTTTACTATTAATAACTATATTTGTTATTAGTGGAAAGTGGTTGAAGATAAAAAGCTATACCTAGTTAAGGTTTACTAAAATACGTTAGAGAAGACTGGTGAGATTCATTGAGCTTTAGCGAGGATACCGAGAAAGTCTTATCAGAGATTATTGATGCACTTGCAAACAATACTAGGAGGAAGATACTAGAAGTACTCGTGCTAGAAGGACCTCTAACCTTTAGTGAAATATTAAAGAGAATTGGCATAAGAGATACGAGTACACTTAAGCATCACTTAGAGAAAATGAAGATATTGATAGCCAAGGAGAATGGATTATATCGAGCAAATAGTATTGGAGTAAAAGTCTATGTTTTTCTAAGGAATCTCTTGGAGGAAATAAATAGTATAATTGATTATAGGAGAAATCCTGCTCCCCTTATAGTTTTAAAAACCTCTATTAGACCTTACATTATATTATCGCTAGTCTTATTTTTGTTATCAATATATGTTTATACTTCGATAACTCCTATTATAGGGTACATTATAGTACTTGTAGCCTTACTGGTTTTACTTTGGACAATCATTAGATATCCTGGAAGAATAGTTATCGGTGAGACTATGATAATCGAGGTAATCGACAATATCTTTTACCGCAAAGAGAGGAGAATAACGGGTAAGATAGTAGGTGTTGATGTAGAGGAAAACATCTTATATAAGGTAATGGGAGTTTCAAAGATAAGAGTAATGATACAATTAATTACAGGTATAAGATCATATACTCTAGGTTATGTCTCTCGAAAACAAGCTGACAGCTACGTGAGGGAAATTGAGTACCTTATAAGTAGTCGATAATCAACACATTTAATCTTGATTAACGTAATATATGACCTATATATAGAAGAAGTCACTTTAAATACGCGAGAGAGCTATGTACATAGTATGGGGTGTCCTGCGCGTTACTTCCTAGTAGAGAGAGAAGGATCAATTCTGTTAATAGCAATTTTACTCATAAATTTCTCTATATTACCTATTGGTATCAATAATCAACAATATGCTGATAAGTTATTATTTGTTAGAGATATTTATGTGTTAGTGGAAACCCCTAGTGGGGATAGAGTAGGTAGTGCTATGGTTTATTTATTCGAAATTAATGATAATGGTGATTGGGTTATTATTGGTAAAACTTATACAAGTTCAGCTGGTATTGCGTCGTTTAAACCTATATTGTCAATACCGTTATCTTCTATCGGAAATACGGTTAACTTGATGGTTGCTGCTATTAAAGGAAATTATATTGGGTTATATAGTTTTAGCTTAGATTATTCCCCTCTTAGCAAGCCCAAATACGTACATGTTGAAATGATTAACTTAAACCAGAAAAATATTAGTGCGAGAAAGGGGTTTGAAATAGCGTTCGAAAACAATAATACTGTTGAAAAATATACAACTGTGCTAAAATACTCTACTTGTAATGGAATATATGCGCAATGGCATTATCCTATTGGCGCAAAGATAAGAGTGCAATCTAAGTGGAGGTGGCCTCCTGGCTCTGGCTCCTGGATTGATGGCGGATATACTACTGTGACGTTAGATTTAGGCACAGTTTCAGGTATTCATAGCGGCAATTACATTAGAGTTGTACAGTTCCAGGTAAAGTATAAGGACGCTATCATTCCTATAGGAGGGATAGCTATAGA
>JALWGO010000125.1 GCA_027038805.1 Thermoprotei archaeon | reverse complement strand
CTCTCCTTTAGGAGGCAGTTTAAGCATAATCCATCTATTATTGGATTATCCTCAGATTCTTCTATGCCACATTTAACACAGAATCTCTTAGGCAACACCCTATACCCTTGTCGGCGTTATTTCATACTAGATATGTTCCTGGAGTAAACGTTTAAAAACAGATATAGGAGTCAGAAATCTTGGGATAAGCCATGGCTCGTTTATTATTAAGCAACAAAGTTGAAGGGCCATATGAATACGTCTTCGAACCGCTCGTTGAAAGTAATGTCAATAAAGCTATAGGGAAATTCCTATCAAGGTACGGCTACGTACGAAGAATACTAGTACATCCATGTGATAAGAGAAAACGTGTTATCTCATTAATAGTACTAGATAAGGATAAACGCGGAGAATATAAACGAGAGTGCTGTGATGATATAAGACTAGAACACCAAGAGTTTCTAGTCGATAAGGAGAAGATCAAGAATATCATTACCGAGATGCTAAAGAAAGTAATGGAGGAATACATGGAATGTGCTAAAAAATATTCAAGTGAACTTATAATATAGTTATTTTAGTTCAATAAGCTTCATGGATTCTAGGATCTTAAAGAATTTCTCTAAGTCTTCTCTTTCAACGGCATCTATACCATATTCTGCAATTAATACATGATATATTTCTTCAATACTTCTTTTACCATCAGCTAGATTTAATGCTTCCCTGAATAGGACAGTTGCATATTTATTCTTCTTTTCCACGAGCTCTAAGAGCTCCATTATTTTATCCTTATATTCATCGTATAGGCTCCTAGTAGACAATAACCCTTTGAACAGTTTGTGTGGACGTAGTCCATTTAATCTATTGTGTTCCCTCTTTATCGATTCCTTTATAAAACGTTCCTTAAAATACGCTGCCTTCTCATACCCGAAATGTTCTCTTATGCTACCAAATGCTTGTGACAAGTATAGTCTTAATGTTCCTTCTATCTTCTCTCGTATTCCTAGTTCTTTCTCACTAGCTCTAAGTAGTCTTTCACTTATAAGAACATTATAGTAATCTGTTAATGCGTATAATAGGTACTCAATTCTATCACGGTCCTTACTGTTTATTGAGGAAACAAAATAAACACTCCCTAGTGCGGCCACACTTATCTTTGTTAACAGTATTGGATCTATATTCTCTATATCATCCATGTCTGTGTGATAGAATTTATCTGGCCACTGGTTAAGCATTGACGCAGGTATACCGTACGAAATGAATACATCGTGGTCGCTCCCACCCTCATATACGGCTCTATCATATTTTATAACAGGTGATCTAGTAAGAGAAGAATAAGTCGATGGTGATGTCAACATTATATGTATTGCTTTATCCAGTAATGCATCTAGATATGATGGGGTAGCTATAGACGAATTTATGTGATGTAGAGACGATCCGGTAACTTCAGGTTTAGCGCCAACCATATCTAAGTTGATAACAGCTCGTATATTTTGCAATAGTTCACTCTTAATAGAGAGAAGTCCTTGAGTGCCTAGATATTCTGGAACCCATATAAAGTATATTGAATAGTAGATGGGAGGAAGAGAACTATCATCCTTAATAGTCTTTGACAAGATCGTTGCAGCCTCTAATAATGCGGTAACACCACTTCCATTATCATGTGCACCAGGTTTCGGATGACACATGTGTGCGGTTAGAGCATAGCCTTCACGTTTTTCCCCAGCGTACCTAGCTATAACCACAGGCAGTATTGGGTTGAAATTATATTCTGCAGCAATCCTTACTCTCAGTACGACTTTCTCTTTTTTCTCTAGATATCTTAGCAGTTGCCTAGCCATCCTATTAGATATGCTTAAACCTATGGTCTTAGCTTCTTGGGCTTCATCCAATGTTAGGAACAAACCAGCATAGGGTACAGCTTCATCTGGTGCCCCCCGCCTATAATAGATAATCCCTAGGGCTCCATGTTTTGAAGCTTCCTTATACACATAATAGGGTTGCCCATATGCTAAAACAAACTTGCCTTCAACGTTTTTTCCATTATAGTCTTCGGGCCTAGTACCTCTCCCGATATCAATAAGTTCGCCTTCAAGCCACCCGTTAGTTGCTGGACTATGAGCTAAAACCATTGTTGGATGATCATCTAGTTTCAACAGTTTCTGATGTCTTGGTTTCACAAGCCATAATTCGGCGTCATATATGTTCCAGCCAACTGGTATCTTAAATAATCCTAGATCAATGCTTTTATCAATTCTAATTAACTCGTTCTCTACATCTAGTTCTTCTAACACGGATACAATATATTTAGCTACTTCCATGAGTCCCTTGGATCCTTGGATTCTATGATACTCGGTTATATGTTTCAAATAGCTATAGAGTCTCCTATACGATGAGTACTGATACAATTGTTTAAGAATGCTAGTAAAGTTCAAGACATATGCACCATAGGGCTTGTACTTACTCCCAGTTACATGTTATATAATGTATCTAAAAGTTAATTAATAAACAAGAATAATACATCATAGTGTAGATACTAGAGTATCGGGATGAAAGCCCATGGTTAAACCAGAAGAACTCTTAGAAATGAAGAATCTTGTAAAGAGTGCTATAGAAAAGGCTTATGACACAGAAATAATAGAGATAAAGGTAACCGAGCTAGATGCCACAGGAAGAGATAATATCATAACATTGAAAGGTGAGTGGGATTCAAAGACAGGTCGTGGCGGAAAATTCGAAGCCCGCATAAGGGAAGGAGAAGTATTGTTCCTTAAAATAGAAGTCTAACTACAATATTCTCCTATCGCTGTGCTATCATTTTTCGATGGATCTCCAAGATCTCTCTACTCGTTATAGTGTTTTTCTTTAATCTCAGCATATTCACCTTGTATTCAAGGTCTAATTCGGTTGGAACGCCAAGGTTCCTTAATCGTTCTCTAGCTTCGTAAATACCATGTGAGCCCTTAAGCGCTTTTGCTATCTTGGAGTGATTGTATACGGATTCTACAGTGAAGAACAAAGTCATCATCATTTCGAGGCCTAATTTAACTTTCCTCGTCCCTCCCCTAATATTATGGTACCCTCTCTGCCCGTTGAAAACTAGTAATGGCATAAGGCTCGCTTCCGTGTGGGCTTGTCTTACAATGTCTTTGAGTAATCTATAGTCTTCTAAGGTTAGCGCTAGAGCTCCTACAAATCCCTTAGCTCTCATTAGCTCTGCTACATATTCTTCTAAAGTATCTTTATTGAGTTCTCCATCGCCACCAAGACCAAAAACCCCTATGTATCCCCTTACTCCTGTCTCCTTTGTAGCATCATGTATTGCAGCAAGAGCTAAATGATCTAATAGTGGGCTCCATAGTTCTTTCTCGAATCCCTTGGCTAAAACATCCCCTCCAACATCTATGCCAATAATAGTATCTACACTAAGATATTTTATGGAATTGACTAGCCCGCTTACTAGACTCTTATATCCTCCAGAAGCATCATAAATTATTATGGGAGTTTTTAAGATCCTCCATACTCTTGAAACCTGGGGAACCACTATAACGCCCTTATGTATGGCATAGGTTTCGCCGAGAATAACCCCATAATCTTCTCCAAACAATATATTACCATTGAAATCGGCTAGACTCAGAGGACCAGGTATGGGATCAATAACGTATCTCTCCCAAGGTATTGAGGCAAGATAGGCTCTTATACCGTCCCTTCTAAGAGCATTATAGATACTTGAAGCTCCTACTATATCGCCTCCACCACCAATAGCAAGAACTATTGCTCGCTTTATATCACCAAAGAGTCCGCTCAGAAAGGTCATGCTTGATCATGAATATCAGAGACCCCCCTAACATATAAATATATAGTTCCCTGCCATGTACCGTTTCCATCCACGTGAACGGGACTCCATCCGGGGATCTCAAAATCTAATGTTATGATCCTTGTCCCGACCCGTAGTTCTCTCTTAAGCTTTGGTTTAAGCATATTGTTTACGCTTGTAAGCAAGTACATATAAACTACTGTTGCTT
>JALWGO010000124.1 GCA_027038805.1 Thermoprotei archaeon | reverse complement strand
GATTAGAATAATCATCTTCTCTTACGTTTTCTCGCTGTAACCTTTCTAGATATTATTTTCCTCTTAACCATTTTATCAAAGGCTATGATTCCTGTAACATAGGATATGAATATTGATATTATTAGTAATGCTACATATCCTCCCTGGAAACCTATATTAGCGAACGCGGCTAGCTCCTTTATACCTCTAAACGCATAGGTTAATGCAGCAATACTTATACCGATTAAGTATCCTATCCCATAGCCTAGGGTTGCTGTAACTGATATCTTATCCTTAGCGTTTAAGAGTTCACCGGTATAAGCCATTGCAGCCGCGATACCCGAAGCGATTGAGGCTACTAGTACTGCTATATAGGCTAAATCCTTAGATACAACCGTTATTGCGGCTACAGATATGGCTGATGCTATAGTAGAATAGTAGAGGCACTTTTTATCGATGAGTTCTATCATATTTAATCCACCACTCCGTTCGATGGCGAATACTATCTATGTATGCTGGAACCCAGTTTGACGCTAGAGTAATAAAACCTTATCCTACACTTATATCAATGCTTCTCCTAGCAACACTAATTATTAGTTGTCTAAACCGTTCAATAACGGTTTTAGGAGCATTATATCTTAGCTTAACTCTAACCCTACTATTGCCTACAAAAACATTATACGCCTTTAATCCAAAGTATTCTAAAACCTCTCTCACGTCTCTCTCTGAAATCACTGGCATATTTTTTAAGCTACCACAAGGGCCTAGTCTACAAGCGTTACACGCTAACCCATGGGAATCTATGTTTGCAGCACAAGCTGAGGGATAAATCTTCAACCCATATTCTTCCGCTATACGCGCTATCTTCTTCTTTAAATCTGTCTCACGTATCGTTACCTGGTCTCTACTACTCCTAGGCTTCCGCGGCAACCGCCTCATAATCTCTCCTACATCTACTCCCCTAGCTGATAACCTCTTTATTATACCGGGGGTCACCCTTAAGGAGCCTAAAACGATTCCGTTAACTTTTTTCTCAGCAGCTAAAGCGATTATTTTCTCTGCTTCTCTATCAGTTATACCTGGTATTATTGGACGCATAAACAAGGTTACGTGGAGGCCTACTCTTCTCATAACCTCTATGGAGTCGAAGCGCTTGAGAGGAGATGGTGCATTTGGTTCAAGTATTCTGGCTTTATCGATAGTGATAATGGTTACTAGTACGCTTAAACTAGGCTCACTCTCTTTTAGTTTGACTGCCAGTTCACGTGATAAGGGTATTTTCGTTGAAACCTGGCTTGGTAGTCTAAGATACTTGTATACTGTTGAAATATACTCTAATGCTCTATCTCTTGTCTCTGGGAGAAAGGGCTCGGTAACACTACCGTAGGCTGCTAGCGTGTAGCCTGGGTAGACGTAAGGGTTTGCAGCTAACGCGTAGGCTAGTTCAATGCCGGATAAATGGTAGGGTTGGGGCTTCATGGGGAAGCCCATATCGGGAACGTAGCAGTAGAGGCATCCCAGACTACATCCTACGCCCGTGTGAATAGTTATACCGCATGGTCTTGGAGGTCTCCGGGAATGATGGTCTCTTAACGCTCTTTCTTTCTCCTCCTTTAATAAGACGTTCTCTAGCGTTGATAGGATCTTCTCCTTTCTCTTAATTGCTTCGAGTAAGAGATTCATATAGATGACACCGATTACTATCATCGATGTATCGCTTAGACACTAGGTAATGCTTTCTTAAGCCTATTATAGCTCGTTGGCCTGGGGATAAAATATAATATTCGGTGTTATGCCGATACCTAGAGGTAATACTATGGTGTTTACTCACTAGACGACTCCATTATGGGGAAAATCATAGTCTACTAGGGATTACTGGCGATAAACATTGAGTGGTTCACCGAGAATAGTGTTTAAATGCATGGGTTGCGGGATATGTTGTACGCTTTCACCGATAACTATTCTACCACATGAGGCTCTTATTCTGCGTAGGGAGGCTGTGAGACTTGGCGTTAACCTAGAGTTAATGGAGGGTTATAGAATATATGATGAAGTCTCTGGTAAGAACATAGTATTATCTTATGCGATAAAGCTCAACAATAGTAAGCGTTGTCCCTTCCTAGCTAGAGACAATAAGTGCTTAGTTCACTCAACCTATAAGCCTCTAACATGTCGTAGCTTTCCCTATGTTCCAAGAGAAATCCAATACTATATTGACAATAATACCCGGACTATAATGCATAAATCGGTTTACGGTATATCAACGGCATGTACCTTTGTGAAACAATATGCTAGCATTATAGAAGAGGAAGTTAGAAAACACGGTATTCAAAAGGTGTTCCCCCAAGAATATCAGTATGCTAGGGAAGCAGAATACTGGCGTAGATGGTATATGAGGACGCTAACCTATCTTTGGAGAATGGGGCTAGTAGACCTCCATAGTGAGCCTATAGACGATGCAACGGGGATTAATGCATATATGTTTATATTATCAAGACTCATTATTGCAAGGAGAACATTATTATAGTCTTCTTCCACTAGTTTCCAATACCACGTATTGATTACATGGGAAAAACATTTATCATACTAGTATCCGGTTATGAATGTTAGCAGCATGGTTATCCTCTAAAGGTGCACTATGAATGTCCCAGATAGAATTAGAGCAGCGTAAGAGGCTACGAGAAAAACTATTGAAGGAGGGAATAAACCCCTATCCACATCAGCTAAAGTTTGCGCCTATTCCCGTTAAGGAAATCCTAGAAGCACCTAAGACTGGCGTAAAGGTAGCAGTTGCGGGTAGGGTTGTAGGTATACGTAGACATGGTAAACTGGTTTTCGTAGATCTAGTTGACGATGGCTATAGGATACAATTGTTCCTATACAAGAAGGAGCTGGGAGACAAGTTTGACTGGTTTATGGATAACATAGACTTGGGGGACTTCATAAACGTTTACGGAGAATTATTCTATACTAAGAGAGGAGAGCTTACTATAAGAGTAGAAGACTACATGCTAGCCGCAAAGGCGTTACGTAGTCCTCCAGTAAAATACGGTCACCGAATAATGGATACAGAAGTAAGATACCGTAAGAGATACCTCGACATAATGATGACTCCCCAGGTTAGAAAAATCTTTGAGACACGGTTCAAGGTTATTGAGGAGATAAGGAAATTCATGTGGAGTCAAGGCTACCTTGAAGTAGAAACTCCCATACTCCAACCAGTATATGGTGGAGCAGCAGCAAAGCCATTCATAACACATGTTTGGGCATTAGATGAAGACTGGTATCTCCGCATAAGCCCCGAACTCTACTTGAAGAGGCTCATAATAGCGGGGTTTAACAAGGTCTTCGAGATCGGAAAGAATTTCAGGAACGAGGACATAGACGTTCACCATAACCCCGAGTTCACTATGATGGAAGCCTATGAAGCCTATGCTGACTACAACGATATGATGAGGTTAACCGAGAACCTCGTGTCAACTGTAGCATGGAAGGTATTGGGGACCATGAAGGTAAAATATCCCGTTGAAACAGAAAAAGGTGAAACAATTGAGGAAACCATAGACCTATCACCGCCTTGGAAGAGGATAAGACTAGTAGACGCATTAAGAGAATACGCTAACCTCAACGTAGAGGAACTATCAGATGACCAGATAAAGGAGTTACTAAGAGAATATCAGCTCAAGATAGCTGGAGGCTATGAGCGGGGCAGAGCTATAATCAAGTTATTTGATAGACTTGTAGGTAGAAAACTCCTACAACCAACATTCATAATAGATTTTCCAGCATCAGCATCACCGTTAACAAAACCCCATAGAGAGAACCCAGAGTATGCTGAAAGATTTGAAGCATACATAGCTGGATTAGAGTTAGCAAACGCCTATACAGAACTCAACGACCCCATACTACAGGCAAAGTATTTCCGAGAAGAAGAAGAAAGAAAGAAGAAAGGCGATGTAGAAGCCCATCCATACGACTGGGACTTCGTGGAAGCACTTGAATATGGTATGCCCCCTACTGGCGGGTTAGGTGTAGGAATAGATAGGCTAATAATGGTCTTAACGGGCTCAACATCAATTAAAGAGGTAATACTGTTCCCCATGATGAAGCGGGAGGAAGCAAGGGAGACAACTAGTGGCAAACAATAACACAAATCCACCGCTAAACACGACCCGATATGCTTCAACATTTCTAAGACTATACGTGGATTCTCTAGACAACGCTGTTAGAGCTATGGCTGAAAACAATACCGTGGAGCTTATTAAATGGACTTGGAGATCCCTAGAATACTTTATAAAATATCTCTCTGCAACCCATATCCACGAATTATACGGTATACTAAGAGACGAGATCTATGAGAGCTATCGTAGAAGAAACATAGAAGTAGACGAAAAGGTAATCGTGGAATCAATAATACCTAGACAACATAAGAGTATTAGGGCTAGGGCCTACGCCTTAGAGAAAACTAGACCCGAGCTAAGAGGCATCTATGAAACAGCTGTATGGGCTGAGCCACTATTCCTAGCATTATACGAGGGATACGATGATGAAGACGAAATAAGAAATATAGCGTTAAAAGTCTTATCAAGACTCCAAGAAATATCAAAGCGTATAAAACTATTCTAGGAAACCCTATAACGTGTTACATATAAGGTCTACAAGCTTTTCCGCAGCCTCAACTACATGTTTATTTGGTTCGCCAGCTATGTCTAGACATGATACTTGGATTCCAAGCAAGCAGACCTCCCTAATACTTGGAATAGACTCTCTAATATACCTTATAACAGCATCTAATGGCAGGTTATGAGTTGTTATAGGCTCAAAGGATACTATATCATCTAAGCTACACGTAAAAACAATACTACCAGGCTCTAAGCCAGCTTTAACACCATCAACTACGAGTAGTCTTTGAGGCTTTATCTCTGAGAGCCTATGAGTACATAGCTCTAGCCCTCCGGGACATTCTAAGCTCTTAATCTTCAAGCCACACTTGTCTGCGAGCTGTCGGCAGAATAGGAGTCCTACTATATCATCACATCTAAGCTCATTCCCTATACAAGCTATAAGAAGGCCTTCTCTCTCGTTCTTCAACCACTCTATTATCTCGTTAATCATTTCAACTATACCATGTAATCCTACTTCTTCTTACCAGCTATAAGTCCTCCCACTAACCCTCCTATAGCTGCGATAAGTATCTTACCAATATAGACTATTATCAATCCCAGTCCAATACCAAGACCTATGACCGCACCTACTATTGCTCCCAGCGGCCCCAATATTATTGCGCCAAGAAAAGATATTATCACAGCCAATACAACAGCTCCTACTACACCAGACAACACGCCAGCTATTAATCCAGTACCCCACCCACCACCAGCAAGATAACCCGCCACAAACCCCGCTATAAAGGGGCCTATGAAAGGTATCCATCCAAGCGCAATCATTAATACGAAGCCTACAAGAACACCCTTCAACAAACCCATATAGAGCCACCGTAGAAAAAATAGTTCTCTAAGGATAAAATACTCTTCTACTCGAAATAAGCTGTGTTAGGAAAAGGCTCAGCGAAGAGCGCGTTCACCATCCAGAACAAAGATCACTGTTAGCACGAGAGACTTCATCACAGCCGAATAAGATGGAGAGGATCGCTTCCGGCCCGACCTAGTCATTGCCCTTTTATGAGGGCTCTCTAGGGGGCGCGAGGGGGCACGCTCATCTCCTAGTATGAGAGCAGTTGCAAGTGATAAATATGTTATTGAGTGTACCCCGCCTGACCGACCACCTTCATCTTCATCCCCCAAGTGGGGTTTCAGGTGGTGTGAGACAGCGGGGCCAGGAATAATTTCGTTATTAGAGGGTATGAATTTTTATCCTGCTGCATAATTGTTCCAGTACATTATTGTAGGATTGCAATAGTTTAAATAGTCTCGTAAAATATCATATTATATTGTAGGAATACTCTTGTGTGGCGGTATAATTGGCTAAACTCTACTGTGAGGTTTATACTCAGAGGATTCTTCCAGCCCTGCGAGCACTTATAGCGAAGGTTCTTGTCCAAGAATACAGGTTGAGCCAGGTTGATGCTTCTCGACTACTAGAGGTTACCCAGGCGTCAATAAACTATTATGTATCGGGTAAGAGGGGAAGGCAAGTCTTAGAAGAGCTTGAAAAGATACCTAAGATTAGGGAGAGGGCAGAGAGTATTGCTAGAGGATTACTAGAGGGCTCGGTTGACGCAACAGTCTTTCTCTGTGACTGGTGTAATAGTCTACGCCAGGACTTAGATTTACTTAGGGATATAGCGAGGATTCTAGGTATAAGGGAGATAAGGGTTTCTAAAGACCAGGTCTTGGTGATTAGCTGAGGTTTTTAGACTTTCTCCTCAACTCTATGAAATACTTGTATAGGGGTAAACTCCTAATGCTCTTGTTTACCTCTGGATCGTTTACCATTATATTTAGCTCCCAGCTACGGAGAGCTGGGCATATATAGCATCCAAGCCTGTAGAATCCATGTTCATATAATGGGTTTAACTCTACATTATTCATCAGCAAGTATAATTGTACGTGCATAGTACTCCACATTTTCAATGGTGCAACAGTAATGGTTTCCTCGTCTTCTACTCTGACAACTGGTCTCTTACTTCTCCTCTCAGACTCAGTATCCCGGTCGCCGAGGACTAGAAGTTTCCTTGATCCTTTATGCCTTCTTATGAACCTGTGTACTGCTTCTATTTTCAGCATAGTACACCACCTATTATTGTGAGACGGCATTTCTCTTCTATTCTCAATTATTTCCCTATCAATTCCAGCATACTCTACATTATAGTTTATCCCGAGCCTCTTGGCTATACGGTCCAAGTAGGGCTTAATCCATGGAAAATCTACTCCAGTATCAACATACACTGGTCTAACACGATCTCTTCCAAAGACTTTCACCGCTAATAGGAGTGCTGCCGTGCTATCCTTGCCACCACTCCAAGGCACCAATACTACGTCAACTTTATCCTTAAAGTACTCTAGTATACTTAGACTAATCTGCTCATGAACCCTAATCACATCAGTATTAACTCTGATCAAGTCTTCTAGACTTACATCTAATGGATCAGTGGTACCAATTAAGCTCCCCTTGGGTTCGAGTCCTTCATCGGGTACTAGTAGTTTGGCGTAAAGCTTTCTACCACTATATATGTAGTGTCTACCACCCATTCCTCTAACAATTAACGGATTACTACCTATGGGACCCCTGATTATCTTTTCAACATGTTTCTTAAACCATTCACCAATACCTAGGAATATGTCATAGGCTGGATTATAATCATATGCTTCTAGTTTATCGCCTATACTAGTGAGAGAATAGACCTTGTCTTCTCTAAGCCATGTAACTCTTAGCCTAATCTTACTTCGGGCAACCTCTATTTCATGGTATAGGTGTTCTAGACGCGTATTCCTTATACGGGCACGAGGAACCATATGTACTACCGTGTTAACCGGTACCCTATCTTCTAAGGCTTCAACAACCCTACGATCCTCGCGTCCAAGGAGCACTATATTATATTTATCACTCGCTAAGAGTCCCCTAAGTCTCTCAGAGACGTCTTCAATACTCCTAGCTCCATGTAGGGTTACAACATCTATATTCCAATTATCATAGAATCTCGTTATGACCGCTTTTACTGCATCTGCGTCACGTTTAGATCTAACTATAAAGCGGAACACTTTCTCCAAACCCTATTTTCCCCAATGTCCTCTATCTTTTCCTTGCTCTTAGCTTATCAGCAATGATAACGTTTTGTTAACTAATAAGCTTCTTTGAAGGTCAATCTCTATTGTGGTATAGGTAAGGGTTTTTACTAGCACTAACGGTTAAAATATCTTGGTGGAAAGTTAGTGGACAAGTATACAGTTTTAATGCTAGTAGCAATTCTGTTGCCAGCAATACTAGTTGCTACTGGTGCTGCATTACTTGCTCAGGGAACTGATGAGTACCGAATACCTGTTACCGAGAACGGGAGATATGTTGAGGGAACACACCTCATCCATGTGAGGGGGCTCATAGATTACCAGGTCTACATACCGGGTTCAACGGGCCCCACATTCGCGGTTACTGGTACAGCTAATGTATCGGGCAATAAAGTTACTGCTGGTGGTTCACTATATAATCCGCGTAGCAGGGCTCTAGCGGTGCAGTACCGTTCAAGTCTAGTATATATTAGTGCTACAAGATATGATGCATTATCACTGGCTATGCTATTCTATATAATCGGTGGTATAGTGGGCTTAGCTGGGGCTGGAATATTATTGTATAAGGCAAATCCCGAGAAAGGGGTCTACGCTTGGATGGCTCTAATACCGTTATTACTCGGTGTAACAAGTATATTACTGGCGGTAATGCTGGCCAAAATGACTGGTATAACAGCTCCAGTAATGGGTGGTGGACAAAGCCCTGTGAGATGAGTCCATGTATCCAATAAGATTTTTTAATAAAGCTAGGGTAGCTCGAATAGTAATAGCTTTAATCGTTTTATCATTACTGTCAACTATGCCTTATATTATATCTGAGGGGCTAAAACGCCATGGGGAGGATGTGGGAAGGGTACCGTTGGCGATACCGGTTGACGAGTTAATGATAGTATCAAATAATAGTCTACGAGTTTTATCATATGTGAATAATAGTTCTAGTAGTTATGTAGTTAGAATATCACAATTACTAAAATTATTAAATAAAGGATCCAGTAGTACGGTGATAATAAGTGTCTCGAATAAGCTATTCGAGTACTTGAATAATACTAGTATTCCGTGGATGAGTAGATTCGATTATATGGGATTAGCCTTACTAGCAAGTATTGAGGACGTGTATGATAAAGTGGCAATAATAGATCCTGTACGCCTAATAACTCTTCTAAAAAGCTATGAGGAGGGTCGTAGGAATTGGCTAATAGGGATGTTAGAGAAAACAAACCCCATATTAGCTGAATACATAAAAGAATACAATTCTGTAAATAATACAACTATTAGAGAATTACTGCTTAATAGAATACGTGGGAGAATCCAAAGATTAATAGATAAGGGTAGAATAGATATCGTATTACTTGTAGCGGAAGCTCTCAATACTAGTACTCCATTAGGATTCACCATTGATAGGATCAAGTTGGCAGAATACTTGAACAATACAAGCAAGTTACTTGAGAAGCATCATATACCCGAGATTACTGGGATAATAAGTTTAATGAGAACTATTAGTAGCGAGTTGTACCGTGGGGAAATAGGCTTAGCCTGGCAGCATTTTACTCTATTAAAAAACAAGGTACTTAGGCTTAACGTGACATTAGATTTTAAAGACGCGGTTAAGCTATCGTTGTTGCTCTCTATAAATGGGCTAACAATTAATGGAGCATACTTGAGTATAAGTTCACTAAAAACTACTTCAAGCGTAGTTGCGGATATACTGTCAACGCAGAATTATGATATTAGGTTAAAGGTTGCAAAGATACTAGCAGGAATACCAGCGGGTAAGAGGATCGGAAGAGAAGTAAATGTTGGTAGCGGGTCGCTTAGAGTATTATCCATGATTCTAGCAGTAAATGAATCGAAGATAAATCTCAGTATGATAGCATTAAGACAACCCTTAACTAGTGTTCAAGAAGGACGTGTTTCTCCAGTAATTAGCGTTGTCAACCCTATTCTCTTTATAGTAGTCTTAGCTTTAAGCTCTATAATAGCTGGAGTAATACTCTACTCAACAATACAATCACCTCTACCAACCACACAAGCGAGCTCGCGGGAGGAAGTTTTCAGCGAGTTTCCTCTAAGAAAAGACAAGTATGCGAGAGTCATAGTGGAATACTATGTGAGAGCATTGAAGCTACTATCATCTAAGGGTTATCCTCGACGTTATTGGGAGACTCCTCGCGAACACTTAGAGAGACTCAATGGGACAACTTGTTATGAACCGTTTAGTGTGTTAGTAGAATTCTATGAGAGAACAATATTTGCTAATGAAAGAGTAGTTGCCAGAGAAGAAGCATTGGACAAGTTATTGGAGGAGATCGAGAAATGTCGTTGAAATGGTTCATATACGGCTTAGTTATAGTTGCCTTCGTCTCCGCTCTCTCATCTCCGGGGAAAATCATTGAGATACAATATGCTCTTCATGTAGGTATGCCCTCTATATTTAACCCGGAGTGGAATGGCACATCATATATGGGTGAATTATTATCTAAAACCGGGTATATGGTCGTGGAATCTTATAGTACAATTGATTCTATAGTTTTATCTAAAACACATAGCTCGAAGAGAATAATATATGTCTATATAGCGCCGTCAACACCCTTAGGACAGAGAGACTACGAGCTAATAAATAGTCTGATGAGAGATTATAGTATAACACTAGTTGTTGCTGATGAAGCAAATACTTCTAATAACCTGCTGGGACGATTTGGCGTAAGTGTTTCTGGGGCAATCATTAGAACCTCCTATGGATCACCCTATCCCGTAGCACTATTTGATTTCAATGGTGTAGAGGATGTAGTCTTGTTAAATTATGCTTCAAGTATAAGCTACACGGGTAACACCGTTGTTTTGGGAAGGACCCTTGATGGTAGGGTAGTTGGTATAGCTAAGCGTTTAAGCAGTGATGATGTCTTGATAGTTGTAAGCGATAGTTCATTGTTCATAAACTTAATGCTCGCTAAGTCTTCAAGCTATATAAACTATACAAAACTAGTCCTAGACTTATTCAAGTATGCGAGCATGGGTTCAGAGCCTACTGAAACCTTGATAATACTCGATGAAAGCCATTATCCTCCACCTCCGCCGGAAAAAATAGCTGAGATAACGGGTAAGGGATACGTAGTCCTCCATCCCCTCATATTATTGCAGCTGGCTTCAACTTACTCCCTATATGTTGAGGAAACACTATATGATAACCCGGCGGTCCTCTTAGGCTACTTAGTTACTGCTATCTCAATAATACTGGTCGTCTATCACTTCATTAAAGCTTAAGCCTCGTTATAGCGTCGAATACTACTCTAGATATACGGTCAACACGTGGAGCCAGTTCTCTCGCATCAGCAAAGCCACTGGGTTCTACTAAGCTATCACTAACCATTAATACCGCGGCAGCCTTGAAGCCACGTATTAATCCTAACGCAAATAATGTTGCAACCTCCATCTCCACACACACTACACCCCTACCACCCCATCTCTTAGCGAACTCTGGGTCCTCTGCGTAGAAGGCATCACTACTAAATACTGGTCCTAGAACGGCTTTTTCTCCGAGTTTCTCAAGCTCCTCCACTATTAGTCTCGTTAACTCAAAGTCTGGTGCAGTAGCCATACATGCTTCAGGAACATACATTCCGAGAGTAGCACCGCCATATGGATAAGCTGCTCCCGTTGCAACGATGTAGTCTCCTATCTTTAAGCCTTTTACCAGTGCTCCACAAGTACCTAGTCTTACAATAGCTTTAGCTCCGAGCATGTGGAGTTCCTCAAATACTATTGCGGCTGAAGGAGCACCTATGCCATGGGTGGCAACGGTTACTGGTACGCCATTGTATAAGCCAGTATATGTTAGGTATCCGCGGTTCTCATTAACTAGTCGGGGGTTCTCAAGATAACTCGACAACTGTTTTACACGTGCAGGATCTCCTGCCACTATTACTCTTTCAGCTATATCTCCTTTCTTAGCCTTTATATGGACTGGTTCATGGAACCCCATTTTTCATCACACAAAAGAGTTCTCTAACAATACTTTGTGTTAGAGATATATAGCTGGACACGATAATTCCTCGTCTAGGAGGCTAAAAATACTATACCCGGAGATAATATAGGATTGCTTAGAGCCGACTAGACGCTAAGGTACGCCTTATATGAGTGTCCTCGAAGATATGTTGTCACGGCTTCTAGGGTTTCAGGGATACGTTATACGTAGAGAGACCCTATATCTCGTAGGCTTAGCCCTACTCTTTCTACTATCTGGTCTCATCCTCTCATCCTACGATACCTTCATACTAGCGTTATCGCTTACCCTACCAGTCTTAATGCTCCCATTAATAGTTATGCCACTACTATACAAGACTAGCGTTAAAGTATATAGGAGAACGGACACGGGTCTAGCCGGCTCTCAAGCTCATGTGGAGCTAGAAGTATATAATGAGTCTAAAATACCAGTTTTAATATATATTAAAGAATATTCTCCGACTCTAGGATTCTCTGAAAAACACGTTATAGGAGTAGAAGGTGGTGCGGAGAAAAAGATTGTGTATAATATTAGGGGTAGGGTTGGCAGACATAGAATACTATCAGATATAATAGTATATGATCCGCTAGGACTTATCGGGTTGAGGAATAGAGTTAAAGTAGATGGAGCCCAGACAATAAAGTTCAAGCCAAGAATACATGAAGTAAAAACGCTTCCCATAGGATATTTTGCACAAATAGTGCCTGGTGGGGGCTTCAAGAGTAATCTAAGGGGTTTAGGCTACGACTTCTATGGCTTAAGAAAATACGTTTATGGTGATCCGATAAAACTAGTTGACTGGAAAACTACTGCGAGGCATGGAGAACTCTACGTAAAAGAATACATTCTTGAAACTGGTAGTAGGATACTCCTTGCACTACTATTAACCAAGGCGTCGTTTACGGGAAAGCCTTCATTTTTTGAAGAGGCTTCAGAAGCCTTTGCATCAATTACGAATAGGCTTCTCTCAAGTGGTAG
>JALWGO010000123.1 GCA_027038805.1 Thermoprotei archaeon | reverse complement strand
GTACCCCATAGTTTAACTACGAAGTCGTATTACTACTTATATTGGTTAGCCTATATATTACATTTGTTTCTTAAATTCAGACCCTTGTACTTAGACTTATTTATAAACTAAATGTATTCGTGCTCTATGACCACAAGTAGCCTAGGTCTTGTAGACGAATAATATCTATACCATGCTGCTTCAAGAGGATTACTAGCTTTTTAGGTATGTTTTCATCAGCTAGAAGCCTCAGCAACCACCGTAACCCTCTTTAGCGTCTTAGATGCAAACCTCAATGCTTCATATACAGCTTCTAACGGTATATTAAATTCCTCAGCAACCTCCTCGGGCTTCCAACCAGCTGCGAGCATTTCTAGAATATCGTCAACAGATACTCTTGTACCTTTCACGGTAGGCCTACCACCACGCCTACCAGACACTATTTCAAGCCACTTATAACCAGGCAAGAGAGCCATACCAGCCACCGCTAAACAATACTATTTAAAACAGTGCTTTATATCTTCAGCCTAAGATAAGAATCTAATCCCGGTCTCTAACATCAACATTATTTTCCATTTAGAGAAATACAAAAACTTGAAAAAGATATGGTTAATCTAAAACACATGATGAAGAAGATAACAAACAAAAGAAGCTAGGCTATGGCGATTGCCAACACACCAATATTACTGAAAAATCTAATATTTTTGATTAAATTAAAATACAATACCATGACGTCGCCATGTATGATTACTCGCATAGACAGAATATTAGCGGTAGAATTGCAAGGCCGGGAGTGACCCGCCCCATGCCCACGTGTCCCCGGGACTCGGGGCTGTTGTCGCATGGGACCGGGGTTCACTCGCTATAAGTTTAGTACTTTGTGATTTTAAGTTTAACTAGTTGTTAACCTATGTTTTGAGCGTATGGGTGGGTTTGTCATAATTAGTTCTGTGCTTACATCTGGTTCTACTTCTTCTTCGTTAACTTCTTCTATTTCTTCTATTTTGTTTACAACGTATTCAACTATACTGTTTAATTGGAAGAGTCTGCCTTCGAGATATGTTAGCCTCGCTTCTATATCTTTGCGTAAGCCTTCAATAGCCTTCATTACCTCGGCTAACTGGTTATTTGATGCGTATTCTCGTTCTCTTCTCCGCTCCTCTTCTCTTCTAATCTCATTTAGCCCCTGCTTTATGAACATCTTTACTATATCCGTTACCTGTACTCCCATCTTCTCTGCTTCTCTCTTAAGCTCCCTGTACATACTTTCCGGTACGGATAAATGTATTGTCGGCAAGTGTACTCTCCTTCTAGTACTTCTCTTGTAGTACTAGTATTTAAACACGCGGCTTACAAGAGGAGTTTTACAAGAAGTCTCTTGTAGTACATCTCTGGTGTGCCCTATAAGTATGCGCAGTGTATAGAGTATTTCCTAGGAATAATACGAGGCTGTATTACCATGGCTATGAGAGTAGTTACATTCAAACTAGATGAGTCAATATTGGAAAAGCTTGACAGATATGCTAGAAGAACTGGTAGAAGTCGCAGCGAGATAATACGTAGAGCTCTTGAAATGTTATTGTCTAACGAAGAACCTATGGTTGCACGGACGTATAGAATAAGGATTTATTAGATATGATTGTTTTATTTAAAAAATTACTTGTATTTTAAAACCTTTATTATTGTTTTATCTGGCAGAGTTTCTCGCGATACTTCGAACGTGTTATCGTCTAAGCGTTCAACCCTATATTTCACATAGCCGAGAAAGTCTTCAATAGTCTTTAACGGTAACGTTATGCCGGGAACCCAGTAGTGCATTGGTATGGCTATTTTTGGTTCTAGTTGCTTAATTACTTCTACGGCTTCATGAGGCTCTATAGTGTAGGTTCCACCCACGGGTATTAGTAATACGTCTACTGGTTTAAGCATTGAAGCCTGGTCTTCTTCAAGAACGTGTCCTAGGTCGCCTAAATGGACTATTGATATATTATCAACAACTATTCTATAGGCTGTTATTTCTCCTCGAAGCCTACCCCTAGATTTATCATGGTATACTCTTACGCCTCTAACTTCGAAACCATTTATTTTCTTCTCTCCAACATGTTCCTTTAGTATTATGCTTTCAGGTTTTCTAACAACCTCTACTGCATTATGGTCGAAGTGGTCATGTGTTACTAGTATTATATCGCCTTTAACTCTAGGTGGTTTTAGACCTATACTATAGCCGTCGTGTGGATCTATTACTATTATCTTATTGTCAGCAGTTGTTATCTGAAAACAAGCATGACCATGCCACGTGATTTTTACCATAGTCTATGCACCTAATAGATAATTACTGTAAGGCTAGCTAGAAATACTTTATCGTCACTATTAATAATTCTATAAGTAGACCCGTGTTTTCCGTAAAAATATAATAGTGTTGAAAGAGTGTTACGGGGAACTACTATTTTATTTCTTTACTATTACTCTAACACTAGGGAATCTTATCCAGGGAGATTTTATTGTCCCTACCTGGCGGCTTGTTTTTGTTAGAGCGTCAGCTTTTTCTAGTAGCTTGTATAGGTTGCCAGCTATCATTACTCCCCTTACTGCTTTTAATTCACCGTTTTCTATATACCATGCAGGTGTAGCTACTACACTGAATTCTCCGGTTTCAGGGTTGCTGCTATGTGCTCCTTGGAACCCGTCTACTAGTAATCCCTTACCTGTTTCCTTTAGGAGCTCATTTTTGTTGTAGGTTCCTGGAGCTATAACTAGGTTTGAAGGTGCTACTCTGGGCATTGATGTATAGTCGCTTCTACTGGCATTACCCGTACTTTCTTTTTCCGCTCTTAGTCCCCAGTAGTGGTCGTAGATGAAGTTCTTTAAGACTCCTTGTTCTATTATTGTTGTTCTTCTTCTCGGAATTCCTTCTCCGTCAAATATGCTTGTATTTAATCCGTTTTTGAGTAGGCCATCGTCTATTATTGTTATTTTCTCTGATGCTACCTTAGTGTTTATTTTGTCTTTGTAGGGACTTCTTCCCCTAACTACATTATCGCCTTTTATTGCTTCTATGAAAGTGTACGCGAAGAGAGAGTTTACAGCGTACTCCGTTAATATTACTGGTAGGGAGCCTTCATCTATTTTTACTGGTTTTAAATTGCTTATAGCCTTCTCTTTGAGTCTTAATGCTAGTTTCTCTATTGATGGGAAAGATGTGCGTGATAAGTCCCAGTCACTTATACCTGGTGTTACATCACCGTTTTCTCGAGCGACAACTTCCGCCCCTATGAAGGCTATTGTGCCGAAGTCTTGTTGGTAGACTCCATTACTATTAGCTATTGCTACGTTCCATGAGGATGTTGTCATGGAGCCCCATACCACTACTATTCTTTTATCGTGTGTTAATATGTCGAGCATCCTACTTGCTTTCTCTACTAGATGGTCTAGGCCTATATTAGCTATTTCTATACTGTAGGTTCCCTCAACTCTAGGGTATTTTTCAGCAGGTAATGGTAGGCCCTTTATGTATGGGTCTTCCTTTCCTGATCTAGCAATGCTTAGTGCTTTCTCAATGGTTTTCTCAATGCTCACCTTATCAAGCTTATTCGTATATGAGAAGCCTATTTTCTTGCCTACAAGTACTCTTATACCTAGGCCTTGATCCTCAGTAGTGTGCGCTAGTTTTATGGTATTGTTTTCGAGTTCTACGCTATTGTTCCTAGATTTTACGATAAATACTTCTGCTTCGTTTGCTCCCTGGCTCAAGGCATGTTTTATTACCGTTGAAGCTATCTCTATAATTGAGCTTGACATTACCTTGCACCTCCTATAACTATTTTTCTTACACGTATATGTGGTCCACCATCAGATACATAGGCTAGTTGCCCTTTGCCGCATCTTCCTAGTTCTAGTTCGAAGTCTCTTGCTACTGCATCAACTTCTTTGAGCGTATCTAATGTGTTTCCACTAATACTCATGTTTCTTACTGGTTCTCCTATCTCTCCGTTAACTATTTCGTAGGCTTCTTGTACTCCTACTTGAAATGTTCCATCAAGGTTTGCCTGGCCTCCTCTAAAGCTTACTAG
>JALWGO010000122.1 GCA_027038805.1 Thermoprotei archaeon | reverse complement strand
TCTACGGGGTTAGTTACTATAACGTATCTTGCTCCACGATTATTCTTTGGAACAACCTCGGCGATATACTTGATTATCTCGGCATTACGTCCAGCAAGATCACGTCTACTAATCTTCTCCCCAGGCTTACGCGGATAACCAGCTGATACCACGACTACATCGGCACCACTAAGATCTTCATCTCGATCAAACCAGTTTACCTTAACATCTATCCTATTACTTACCGCTGCATGCTTGAGTTCCTCAGCAAAAGCTCTCGCTAACCCGGGTTTTATATCTACAACGCTAATCTCATCAAATAATCGAGTCAATAATAACGTATAGGCTGTAGGCCTACCAACTCTACCAGTACCTATAACAGCTAAATGCAAGACCTATACCGCCTCCATAAAAGCCTGCGAGAACTCGAGTAATACTTAGGGTTAGCGTAGCTAATATAGGATACGTGTTGGAGACTAATAGTGTATCGGAGTTAGGAGTACTAACACCTTAATTATAAGTTCTGGATAATACTTTTGAAACGTTCACAGACTCATCATTTACGGGTATTAATATGTGAGGTACACTTTTAAACTTAGAAAACAAATCTTAACATATAGTATAAGAAGCAGGGTACCATAGGTGAGGGCTGTGAAAACCCGAAAGCTTTTAAAGGTGCTTGCCCTACCCTTGGCGTTACTCTTAGTAGCAGTACCACTAGCGTATGCTGGCGTTATAGTATCTTATCCCATCAATGGTACAGTAAACTATGTTACGCCAACAATAGTGTTTGCTGGCGGAAGCAATGCTAATCAGACTGGTCTAGGCGGTAATACTATTAGTGTTACAATAGGTGCTAACAACACTTCAGCTACCTTTAGTATCCATATAACCTATCAAACAGTAGAGTACCACGACATACTAGTGATAAAGAACACCGATACCGCAAACGCCTACTGGATAGGATTTAGTTCAACTAACACGTTACCCGCTCAAGTATACAACGCCACACTAATAATAACAGATGACTCTGGCGCCAAGATTGCAAGCTATAACCTATTAACTGGTGGATGGAGCGGCTGGCTGTTCCAGATACCGGGCAATACTACGTATCATATTAACCTAATATTCAAGATGAGTGAGGGACAAAAACTGCCAACGACAGCGGCAAGTATATCATTGAAGCTCTACTGGAGTAACAGCAATACTGAAACACCCTTCGAGTAACCTCTCTATTAATGAAAATATTTTTTATATTAACCATAAAATATTTTTCTCCTAGATGATAACGATGGTATCAGAGCAAGCTGCTAGGATTATAGCCGACTTCGTTATCGTCTATGGCGTGCCTATAATTATTGTTGGATTAATGGTCCTCGTAGTAAACGTTTACTCGCCTCTCATGAACGCTGCTCCCCCCGCCATTCCTCAGCCAATAATACAGTATTTTAAGTACAAGATATATGATAATAATAGTACGATTATATTAT
This sequence comes from Thermoprotei archaeon, assembly GCA_027038805.1. Classification (GTDB taxonomy): domain Archaea; phylum Thermoproteota; class Thermoprotei_A; order Sulfolobales; family WANQ01; genus JALWGO01. The sequence continues at coordinate 11,355 of JALWGO010000122.1, read as the reverse complement.
ACTTTAACACGAAGAATACAGAGTTCATAGGTGTTCAGAATACTAGTTTGCGTATTGGTGGAGAAAGAATTACTCCTCTAAGAGCAAGCTTTAGAGATAACAAGCTTTTCATTGAAGTTGAACCTCATGTCTTAAAAGATGCTTGTATTAGGGGTAAGTATATTGACTTATCCTTTACTGGCCTAGTACACTATCTCAATTCTACAGCATTGTTTAAATCCTATGGTATAAGAATAGTTTATTCATGCCATATAAAGGTGAGTGTTAGGGATATGGGAACATATATTATGGTCTCGGTTAAGGGTCCATCATGGATGGTCAGTGAAGGATTTGAAATGAATATTAGTGTTAGATTATACTCTAAGTCTCCCAGTGGTGCTATAAAGCTGGTTGATAATACCAGTACATCAGTAGTTTATAGTGGAGTACCTGTAATTATACCCGTGGAACCTCATAGTTTTGGCTATGTTTTCGTTGAATACATGCAGAATGGTAAAAAAGTTAGAGAGGGATTCTATGTTGAGCCAGAGAAGTAGGTATGCCCTATACTTCTTTGTACTCCGCTATATTATTCCATTGGTTCTCGCAATTACTTCTGGTGTAGCTTATTTTCTAGTCATATCAATGCCTTGGATAGAGGTAAATGGTGCTGTAAACGCCTTGATCTCGCCTTCATCAACCTATATAGTATACATGGGCTACAGGATAATACACCTAGGCCTCGATGCCGCAATGGATCTAGCAAGATATCTAGGATTCCTTGTTATAGCTGTCAACTTATTGCTAGGTTTCACGCATCTACCAATCATAGGTCATAGAGCTAGAGCTAGCCTAGCTTATACGGCTATAGTCGTCTCCTTTATCTATAGTTTCGTCGTCGTACCAAACATCTATAACCGGGTAATGGGCATGTTGAGAGGACTAGGAATACTGGGATCAAGTAAACTAAGCATTGATGCAGGCTCGGGTATTATAGTACTCGGCGTATTAGATATAGTAAGGTATAACCCACACTTCGTGGCACAGGCAGCCTTCTTGTTCACGTTGGCTTCTGTTGGATACGTGTTCTGGGAACTATACAGTATTGAGGCTAGTAGACCTTAGACTCCTTGAGATCTCTTTCAAGTTCTCTTAAGAATTCCTCGAGGAATCTATGGCGTCTCTCCGCTATTCTAGTTGACTCCTCCAAGTATAATAATTCTCTAAGCTTCAACAATTTTTCGTGGAAGTGCCTTATCTTATCTTCTATTGTTTCTCTACGCTCCCCTCCAAGCATGAAGGCTCTCACAACACCTATAGCTCCAATAGCATCTAGCTTATCGGCATCGCTTAAGATCATTGCCTCTAGGCTCTCAGGCTTCTTGCTTAATGAGAAGCTATGGGATAATATTATTTCTTCAACTCTACCTATAAAGTCCTCATCATAACCCATTGCTTCTAATAGATGCTTGGCTAGCCTGGCACTAATAACTGCGTGGTGTTCGCCATAGTCTTCTTCAAAGCGTCTTCCGATATCGTGTAATAGGGTTGCTACAACTAGGGCTTCTAAGTCTATTCTATCACGATAATTCTCAGATAACCTTAAAACTAGGCCCAGGACTCTTTCCACGTGAGGCCAACCATGAACTGGATCTCTACCCATAACGATCTTAGATAACTCGTATAATGTTTTTATGCGGTGGTTTTCTAGTAGGCTTTTAAACATATTCTCCACGTGTTTATTCTCGTTGTTAGAAACCTATTTAATTAGTATCTGCGTATTATTTGCTTAGAACCATATTAAAGCTGGGCTAGTTTTAGAGGGTAATGATTTGAAGATAGGCGGAGTGATAAGTCTAATAGTAGAGAACTTCGAGGAGAAAGTCTATGAAGAATTACGTAACCTAGGCGATGAAATACTATTACACACAGATGATGGCCCACTATATGATAAGAACAATGTTTCCTCCAGCTTTATTGGAAGCAACATCGCTTTAGAGAACCGTTTAGGAGGCACTATACTAATGATTACCACCTATGGTGTTTCAGTAGAGGGTTCTAGCAACTCACTACACATTGATTCCCTAAGCAGTACTCTGGGATCAAAGAAGCCTTTTCCACTCATTATAATTCCGAAAAGAAATGTAGAGGTAAGGAGCAAGATATATCAGCGAATATATGAGGTTTTAACAGCATTGCATGCAATAGATTACGAGGATAACATCTTCTTTAACTGGGATTATAGCGAGTTTTTGAGGGAGATTTTTGTTCTAGAAGACTCATTATATTATAGACTCTTAGGCAAGATAGGTTCTCCTGATGCTGGTCGAGAATTAAAAGAGCATGTTAATTCCTATCTATCTATGCTTTTAGGGGATATTAGAAAAAATATACTTGCCGAGAATATACGTGAGTCTTTTAGGAGATTAGTGAACTTGTTGCCAAAAACGTATAGTGATTTGTTTGCATTAATAGAATCCATGAAGATTACCCCTGGAAGCGGCTTCAATGATATCGTTGACTATGTAACTATATCGGTAGAGAAGGGAATATTAGAATCCTTGATAAGAGATCTCCTAGTAGAAGCAAATAAGAAGAACACGAACGTGTTCTGGATTACAAGCAATCCTGACAGCAACTACATAGGTAGGGTAAACCCAATATTATCATGGATAAATGATACTATTATCCTATCATATATTTGGAGAAACCTTGAGAAAGCAGTACTAGATACAAACTATATAGTTGAAGAGGGGATAATTAAGACATGGATAAACACCGTAAACGAATTATTTAATAAAAACCCTACTGAGCAAACCCAGGGCTCTCTCCAACTATTGAAAAGAATGGCCACGGGACAAGGAGTTATCGACGTAGGATTATGGTATGCCAAGTTTACGCGGCAAGGCCCAATAATACAAATACTATACCCGAGAGGCTATAATAAAGGAATAATAGAGAATGGGTTAAGAGAACTATACACTACTAGTGATAAGAAGACAGGATACCCGAAGCCATTAGTCCTAATTAAAAAAGCTTGTAGGATAAGTGAAGAAGTAGCCCGCGGCCTAGGGGATTCTCTCCTACGTAGGACTGAGAACCAGTTGTTAAGGATGATTCTTAATAGACCAAATGATTTCTTCAACGATACATTATAAGGAAACCATAATTAACTACAAGCATGTTTACTAGGATTGGAGGCGTCTATGAGTCTATCAGATAGTGAGCGGGAACGTTATGATAGACAGCTCCGAGTTTGGGGTGAAGAAGCCCAGCTTAAGTTGAAGAAAGCTAGAGCCCTCATAGTGGGAGTAGGTGGTCTGGGCTCACCAGTTGCGGCTTACCTAGCAGCTGTTGGTGTTGGCAAGCTTGTTCTCGTCGACGACGGTGTATTAGAGCTTAGTAATCTGAATAGACAAGTACTATATACTACCGATGACCTAGGTAAACCAAAAGTCTACGTAGCAGCTGAGCGCTTAAGAAAACTTAATCCCAACGTAGAAATAGAGGCCATCAAGGCACGATTAGATGAAGAACTCGCTTATAGGCTCGTGAAGGATGTAGACGTTGTAGTTGACGCTCTAGATAACTGGGAGACAAGACTAATATTAAACAAGGCTTGTGTTGAGAACCGAAAACCACTAGTACATGCTGGTATCGAGGGATGGTATGGTCAGCTAATGACAGTTATCCCGGGTAAAACTCCTTGTTTAAACTGTATAATGCCTGCTCCGCCCCCGCCTAGGGAAACGCCTCTCCCCGTGGTTCCCACGACACCTGGTGTATTGGGGGTACTTGAGGCCAACGAGGTAATAAAACTAATAATTGAGGGAAGGTCTAGTTTTGAGGGACGGATGCTGGTATATGATGGGCTTAGAGGAGAGTTTTCAACGATAGAGTTGAAACGTAACCCCAACTGCCCTGTATGTAGCAAGCTAGGCTAGTAGCGGAAGAGTCTTGCTTGCCCACCAATATATGGGTCTAGACTCTTTATCTTTTTATCAACTATTTCTAACGCTTTCAGTAGAGCCTTTATATTTTCCCCTCTACCCAACTCAGCCTCCACTATGAGCGAATATGTTTTAGAGTCAACTAGGCCCTCATCGAGGAGTATAGATGCTAGATATACTGGGTCACTTATACCGTAAGGTATTCTCCCAGCATAGAGTGCTAGTACTCTAAGCATCTCCAGTAGAGCGGAAAATAGGAGACGAGACGCCTTACTTCTATCCCCGTCATCTAGTTTCCGTAAACCTTTTTCACGCAGGCTCCAAGCCTTATTATAAAGCCTTAAAATATCCGCATAACTACGTTTACTCATATAAGCAGAGCACCCAGTTAAACAACAATATACGCGAGGTTAAATGGTTTGACACAAGACTATGTGTTAGTGATAGGAGACTGGGATGCCGATGGAGTAGTATCGGCTGCAATAATATACTATCTCCAGGAAAAACAGGGTAAATATCCAGTAGCAGAGCGTCTACCAGTAGAGTTAACGCCCAGTGGTCCCAGAGGATTAAAGGAAAAATTATCAAATATTGAGAAGCCTCCTAGAGTACTAGTCATACTTGATATCCCATATATAAGGGGGCTTGACGAAGAGCTCAAAAAGTTTAAGGAAAAACATGGCTCAACTATAGTCTACGTAGACCATCATTTATCAACTATATATAATTCGAAGAAGCTGGGTAAAATAGTAAACGATCTAATAGTAGGTTATTCGCCAACAGTAATACTAACCTATAATATCGCGAAGAGCTTGAACGTCAAGTTGACACCCCGTTTAGAAGCCTTCGTAAAAGCCGTTGGATTAATGGAAAAGGGTGCGAGGATCCCACAGGGGCTTAAGGGGATGATAAAGCTTGCCTCAAGTCTCTCTAAAGCATTAACTGTTACCCGTGACCCAGAGCTATGGAGGAAATTCGTTTACTGGCTAGCATCTCCGCTAGCAATCCCGCAGCCCGTAATAAATAAGGAGGTAATAGACAAGGCTGTACGGATATCAGAGAAAACCGATAGAGAGGTAAAGGAGGTTGCAGTAGAATTAGCGGTATCGGCTAGAACTATAGGATACATAAAATTCGTTGACGCGCGTAAGAAGTGGAAGCAAAGGGGCTCTACTGCTCTAGCCTCGAAACTCTACCATATATTAAAGCAGCCAGTAGCGGTACTAGTTGAGGGACCGGGTAACACCTATCTATTAATCGTTAAAGCCAAGCATGGTGGGGCTAATAGGGTTGCAGAAGTATTCGTTGACCGCGGTGTAGCTATAGATGTTGGTGGCCATGCCTCCCTCTCAATTATTAGGATAAAACCTGGAATACCGTTGGAGAGCATACTTAAGATTCTAAGAGAAGCTAGCTTAAAGATATAGTTTTCACTTCCTCCTAGCTTCAAGTCTCTTGTAAACCATGTATACTATTGACACGATGATAACTAACGTTATCCCGAAGACCAGTGTTTTAGGAATACTAAAGCTTGCAAAGATCATTGTTTCCTTGTTTTCCTCAACGCCTATTAGCCTTAAACTCGTATTCGCTATTGCATTATATTCTGCTCTAATCCATTCTATGCTCAATACATTATTCTTTAATATTCTTATAAAGTCATAGGCTACTCTTGTTCTCTCAAATCCTAGATTACTTGCACCTATCCCTAAAACCCTATATCTTGAACCATAGGGTCCCCATTCACGTGGATAGATGTCAAGAACTGTTTTCTCTGCTGACGGGATATGCTTCCTATATATTCTCTTACCATTAACATATACATTGTACTCTCTCGTAACGTTGTCATAGATTAATACGAGGTAAATCCATTTTCCCTTATACGGTGTTAGATTTACCTTGTATTCCCGTTTCCCAAAGCCTGGTTTCCACGTATTGAAATATAATGTTATGTTAGGGTTCGTCTTGTTTTTACCGTATAACATGTATATCGAGGCATATGGTGGCATTAAGTAGTTCCCATAGGTTAGATCTCTGTGAACGCCGTAGACCTTTTGTTCTCTATATAGGTGTAGGAGTGCTTCTATTGTTATAGATGACCAGTTTGCAAAAGTGATATTTGATAACATGATCCAAGCATTTTTACCGTCCAAGTATATAGCTTGACCAGTTGGAGAAGGTACTATCTTGTATCCCGGGCCTATTATCCTGGCTACATGTCTTCCAGGTGCATCACCGCGAATATATGGCTTGTTCTCTTTATAGAATATTTCTTGTTCATTAAACAGCATTGCAAGGAAATAGTCTTTCCAAGGTGATTCAGCTGGGATACTAGTATTATAGCCCTCCATTAAGCCATAGTATAAGTAGAGCCTCGTAGAGCCATTATATTCTGGAAGCCTTACCCATATCAAGCCCTTCTTCTCACTGACATTCCAGTATTCAACATAGTAGGGAAGAACCCTTCCATTAATACTTGCTACCACTATATCGTCTCCTGAGGGAGAAGTCTTGGAAAAGTCTATTAGACTACTATCAATATGCAATGGTACTAGCAATCCTTCTACACTATAGTTTAACCCAGATGTTGAAACCCTTATCTCAGCCCTATACCTAAACTCCTCCATACCCCATCCACTATTCCCATTAACTTGTAGGAATACGTGATATGATGGAAGAAGCAATATTATAGCAAGTATAGCTAGAGCCAACACTGTTCTCGTGATCACCGCTTACTCCACCTTTCAACCTCTCTAAAATAACCCTAGAAGCATGGTAAAAGATGTAGTAGTGGAGAAATCAACTTGCTGAAATATACTTTCTAAGTAATGCTATTGTTATAAAGCTTCCTAAAAGTGCTGACAACGTTGCTATGAGAGAGACGCCTAGAGGAGTGGCATGGAAGGGTAGTTGCCCTTCTGTTGTTAGCGTGAATGTTAGGTATCTCTGAATAGTTGTTGTAACCTTATATGTTATTGTAACCGTTGTCGTAACCGTTTTAGCTGGAGCACAAGATGAATGAATAGTCGTATAGATGGTGCTGCCACCACCTACTGGTGGCGAGGTTGCCGCAGGGGGTGGTGGAGGGAGATTAGTGTCTCCGGGTTGTTCTATTATAACTATACCGCCCCCGCTTGTAGGCGGAGGTGGAGGTGGTGTCTGGTTTACTGGCGTCTCGTTTTCTGATGGCGGTGTCTGGTTTACATTAGGTAATGGTATTACTGATGTAACTGTTATCGTTGTAGTTTCTGTCGGGGCTGCTGTGGTTGCGGTAGTCGTAGTGGTCGTTGCCTGTACTGTGAGTTTTTCCTTCAATGTCCACTTAGATGGATTGAACTCGTTTGCTTCATTGAATATATATGCATATCCCTTTAATACGAGGTCGAAGTTCACGTTTAATACTGTGGTATTGTCTATTGGCAAGTATACTATAGCGGATATTCTCCCCGACTGGTCTATAATGTTCTTGTCATCTATGTCAAGGTATACCGTCTTGTTATCTAAGAGTTTGGCTAAGTATTCTTCTGCTTGGCTTGCCTTCTCAGAGGGTACTAGGATGTCCGCAAGTTTGACGTAGCCTACCCCCTTCACATGTATTATATTAGGCCCTGCAATCCCTACCACTTTTCCCTTCATTGCGAATTTTCCAACATATAGAGTACTCGTCTCAATATAGGGGGTCTTGGGTATAGTCTTCGTGGTTCCATCGGGATAAACTACTGTCACAATACCTTGAGCTACAGCTACAGTAAGCAATACTAGGGTAAGCATCATAGATAAAATAATAACTGATCTTACCCGCATACCAGCTCCCTCATATACATCTTAGGAGTTGTATACAAATAATATAAGTATATTGTCTACATAGTTGAAGAAAATAATAAATAAGCTAGGATATTCTCTAAATTTTGGAGTAACAGGTTTGAGAAAAGCAGAGAAAAAGAAGATTAAAGAGAACGATAAACTCGGCAACCGTCGTGGCTATAGGAGTGTCTTCTATACTGAGGAAATAGATGAAGATGCAACTGTATAGGGGTTCAAGCTGTTTTAGTTTTATACAAATAAACTTATTCTCATTAGATATATTTTACAAACTGATCCAATAATCGAGAAAATCAAAGAAACTTTTATTTTAATAGTCGTTACACTCTTTTAAAATCTAAGGTGATAAAGGTAGTGACGAGTATAGTTGTCCACAGAGAAGAGGATATAGAGCGACAATCAGAGACCTTTAGGAGGTACCTTAAACCCGATATAATGGAGATAATAGACGTTGTCAACGAGATAAAAATGGGGTTTAGGCCTAGCGTAATTGCTAGAGCACTAAATGAGTCCATAGACAAGATTAAGAAGAAGCTAGCAATGATGAAGAACCATGGCTTAAGAATAGTGTGTAAGATAGACCACTACCGTATGGGTCTCTTAAAAACCGTAGTATTCAGTAGGAACACGGGATGGGAGGGCTACGAGTACAATTACCTCTTAAAATCATACTTTGAGACAATATCACCCTCACTGGGTGCATTCTACATCATATACACTCCCATAGCAGCTGGAATAGAAGCAGATGAAATGGTCTACTTACTTGACCCAGAGTTCTACTTTGTAACGGAGATAACAGTTTATCCTAGGCCAAAGTATAAGAAATACTTTAACTTCACTCTAAACGAGCCCATCAACGATTTCCACCTAGTAGAAGAGAGGTTTAGAGGCTACATAGAGTCAATAGTCTTACCGGAACTAAGGACTGCCAAGATACTTGACTGGCTAGACCTATTGATAGTTAAGGAGCTTGAGAAAAATGCTCTCCTAAACCTAAGCGATATAGCATTCAATTTAAGCGTAGCTCTAGGGAGAAATGTTGCTACTAGAAGCGTTAGAAAACATTATCACTCCCACGTGATAGGCCAGGGCCTAATACAGGGGGCAACTTTCGCCTACTCGCCTTTCCCAGCAAACTCGTCTATGCTTGTAGTACTGGTAACGGAGGGTTCCCCTAAGATAAACTATGCTCTTGCTAGAGCCTTCTCCGAAACCTTCATGCATCGTGGAAGCCTTATATCGAGGAATAGTAGGATGGCATTACACCTACTAATACTACCCAATAGAGATATCAGCGAGTTCACCTTATTCCTCAGGAACATAGAGGACGTCTTCGAGAACACTAGGATCTTCATAGCCAACAGATTATCCGCTAAGTCTTGGACAATACCCTTCCTAGCCTTCGATCAAGAAGAGAGGTGGTGGAGTCTAGAGAGCATGGAGCGAATGATGGTAAAATACCATATACCCCAGCAAATGGGGGCCGCTTAAAGAGTCTGGATTGAATATCCTACCTTAGTCTTACTCTCTATAATATGCTGTTTAGGAATCCTCCATCTACTGGTATCATTGCACCATTTATGAACCCGGCCTTCTCTGATGCCAGGAAGGCTATGGTCCATCCAAGCTCTTCGGGTCTACCCAGTCTCTTTAACGGTATTTTCTCAGCCATTTCCTCTAATACTTTCTCTACTGTTTTACCTTGTTTTTCTGCTCTACGCTTAGCTATCTCTAATACTCTATCAGTTAATATTATGCTTGGTAGAACCCCGTTTACTGTTATCCCATAGCCTCCTAGTTCTTTAGCTAGCATTCGTACTATTCCAGCTACTGGTAGCCTCATGATATTGCTTAGGGCTAGATCGGGCCAGGGTTCTCTTATCGTTACCGATGCTATGTATATTATTCTCCCCCATTTCCTGGGGATCATTAGCTTTGCTGCTCTCCTAGCAACCCATATAGCGCTTAGTGCGAGTAGCTTGGAGGCTTGGATCCAGTCATCCCATTCCATTTCCATGAATTTTCCTGGTTTCGGCCCACCAGTACTGTATACTAGGATGTCTAGTCTACCTAGTTCTTTTTCAATCCAGTTGAATAGCTCGTCTATACTCTCCCTTGAGGTAAGGTCTACTATATGATAGTATACGTTAACGTTTGGAGCCTCTCTTCTAAGCTTTTCATATGCTTCTCTAAGCCTAGATAGATTACGTGAGGACAATATTATGTCAGCGCCCTCTAAGGCTAGTGCCCGTGCACTCGCATAGCCTAGTCCACGGCTAGAAGCCGTTACAAGTGCGAGCCTACCTTTTAAGCCCAAGTCCACGGCCTAGTACCTCTATAAGATATTGTCTTTCAAACCTATTTATTGGTTAGAAGTATTTCCAGAGCGTTAGGGGGGTAGGCTTATCTTTTTCTTCGGGTACTGTTCTACCCTCCATGATCCTAGCTAACGCTTTCCTCAATGTCTCTGCATCTAATGCTATAGTTGTGAGTAACGCTGCTAGTCCAGCCCACTTACCCCATATTCTACGATAATAATCTTCTACATTACTCTCATCTACACCGTATACTTGTATTATTATCTCTTTGAGCCAACGGTCTATTGGTGGTTCCTCATAGTATCTCTTAGATAATACTAGGCTTAGCCTTACAGTGTATTCACCAACACCCTTTACTTCGAGGAGAAACTGCTTTAATTTCCATGGTTCTCGGGGTAGATTAGGGGTTTCTTCGAGGAATCTTGCTATTCTATAAATGGTTTGTGCACGGTAACCCGTTCTCGCCTCTATTAGGGGTCCTATTCCCTTTTCTACTATGGTTTTTGGCTGTGGAGGTATTAGTGTTTCACCATAGCCCGGTATCACTACGTATTGGCCTAGTCTACGGTAGATTTCGTAGAGCATCCTCCATCCCTGCCTAAAACTAGCGTTTTGCTGGCATACTCCTATTAGTAGAGCATTCCATAGACTTGTTGCTCTCACATGATATCCTCTAAGTTTCTCTGCCGCTTTACCCAGGAGGGAGTCTTTGCTAGCCTTATCGTAGAATTCAGATAGGTTTTCATGTAATCCTAGTATCCATGCCGTTTCTTCAACTATGACGTCTAGATCGTACTCTACGTTGCCGTGAGAATATATCTCTGCCACCAATGTATTCTCCTTATCGGATTCATCTACCTTTACTAATACGTTGTCTAATGGTATTATTAGTGAGCTTCCATTATACCACCACGAGAAATTATATGTCTGAGCCGTTAGTTTGAAGTTGTATGGTTCCACGCTTACTTCTAGCTCAAAGGTCTCATATAGCCTAGCTTCCTTGACCATTGGCTCCACTGCCTCCTAATAGTCTTTCCAGGATTCTACCTATAGAATTAGGGTGTTCTCTAGCACATGTTGCCTTAATGAATTCTACTCCAAGTGTCTTGCTGGCTTCTCTATCTGTAATTGTATCGCCTATAAATAATATGTTTTCTCCACCATATTTTTCTACGAGTAGCTTGAGCTGGCTTAGTCTTGAATGAGCTTCTTCCCTCGTTAATACCTCGTCTACTATACCCTTTATACTGAGTTTATCCAATACGGGTTCTAGAGTCTCCTTGCTT